>JBGSKR010000033.1:0-9472 GCA_041741135.1 Mariniblastus sp. | reverse complement strand
TAGCGATGAAACGACCCAAGTCAGTGCGATTGCCAGTGCAGGCCCCGCTGCAAAAATTCTCATCTCAGTTCTCCCCTTTTGTTCAACCCGTGTTTGTTTAACGTGTATTTTAGTCTTAATTGTATCGCACCCGCGCCCGCCTTGGCAGATATTTTACCAGGTAGCTACTGGCGTGCCAAACAGGCGCTTTTTCCGCCATTTTTCGCCTGCCGAACTATTGGGCTTCCAAACTCATACTATTTCATGCGAGCCGTCGCTCGCTTGCCGGAGTGTCGGTTTAATCGTTTAACGTCTAGCCGAAGGCGTAGGTTTTACCTTAATCGGTCGCTTACGGCTTGTCGTCGAACGATTGGCCAATGTGAAGCGACTGTTTCAACACGCCGGTAAGCGAGGAATCGGCCCAATTCGGTCCATCGCTTTTACGTCGGGCCAGTATTGCCAGCTAGGCGGCGTTGTCCCATAAACAAACATCACGAAAATGAGACATCCCTCGCAAACTGAGATGTCAAAATGAGTCGCAGCCGTGCAATTTTGCGACAAAATCCGCTGGGGTCGCGCCACTCTCTAAGCAAAGTTCGCTGCAGCATGGCAAATATTGCTCGATTGAGCAATTGACTGCATGCCTTCTAAAAAGTGCTAACGCGCCTGGTAGTAGATTCCGTCGTTCTTTCTCGCCAAATCCTGCAATACCTCGACCTCTTCCGACAGGCCAATTGTGTCGATTCGGCACCTCCTGATTTTTCGACTATTCTCTGCCGTGATTTGATGGACGTATTGTGGATTGAACTCGCCATCTGAGAGTATCAAAAGGAGCTCGGGTGACTGTGCCAAAGCGTAGACGACGGACTCAAGGGGCTCAGTTCCTCCGCCACCAAGTGTATAGCTTTCCAGCCAGCGTATCGCTGTTGCTTTATTAGTTGGGGTGGCTTGCTCTAATCCTTGGCTGTCCTTCCGAAGGTGCATTTGACCATCGAAAAGAACCACCAGGAAACTCTGGCTATCATTTAGAGCATTAACGGCTTCGACCAATGCATTGACAACTCGCAGGATGCGTTCTCCAGCCATGCTTGGCGACACATCGACAACAAAAATCGTACTCTTTGAAGCGACAGCAGCTAAAAATGGGTTTCCATTTCCTGCTAATGAAGTTGGACTCGTGGTAACGTGTGCTAAGCCGTCAAACTTCTGAATTTCGACCTGTCTGTTTGCAGTTGCACTTTTGGTCTCGACCGACGCCATGCCATCTCCATCGGATTTAGATGCCTCGCGCGAAGGCTTCGCGTCAGGTTTAGCTGTTCGATTTTCTGGGCCATCTTTCGGTTCAGAGCCGTTTTGGACCGGCGCTTTTAGGGTTTGAGACTCGTCTTTAGTATCGATACTGCTTCCGATTACGACATCGCTCACTTTCCCCGAACTAGCACCTCGCTCGCCCCCTACATCTTTAGTGCCCTGAAGGAGAAGTGATACAAGGAAAGCGGAAAACAAGAGAAGCAGAAAAATCGCTACAGCAATGCCAACTACAACGCTCTGGTCCAACCGTGAGTTTTCTGGAGGAACGGACGGCGGAAGATTGGGCAGCGGCGGCGGGCGAGTACTCATGAATTCAGAAGGTACTACTGTATCGTTGGTAACTCGGTTGATTTGCCAATAACAACTTCATCAATATGGCCTACCGGCTCGAGTTGATATTCGAGGCCCATGTCAAGCAGAAGCAATTTTAGCTCGGAAAATGAAACGAACGAATCGGGCCACACCGCAATACTCACAAAATTTTGCGAAGGGGAATATGCAGACAGGTAATCTACAGTTTCCTGGCGCTGTAACAGATTTGAAAGCTCCCAGCCAGCGTTCGGACGCGCTGAAACTGATAGTGAACCTGCTCCCAGTGATGCTTTCACATGGGTTGCGAATGGTGTTTCGCTCTGTGCTTGGTAGACAGGGTATAGCTTGCCGTATCGCAGCAAAAAGATGACATTGGCTTTAAGGGTTGTTTGCACGCTGGGTAGCTTCAGAACTTCCATATTGTCAGCCAGCGCCTCATCGAGGGCTGCCTCTTTCTGTTCCAACGCTGCCTGGGACTCGATGAGTTGTTCCTTAAGCGTTCGGAGTTCTTCGACGATTGTGGAGTTCTCTTCGAGCTGCTTCGATAGCTGTTGGGTAACACTCGTTTGCTGTTCGAGTACCACTTCTAACGCCTTTTTTCGGACATCAACGATTTGCAATTCTTCTTGAACACGAGAATCTTCAGGACTTCCCTGCAAGGATTGCAATTGGGCGATGGAGCTTGAGAGTCGACTTCGAGCAGAACTTAGATTGTTTAGCGTTAAGGAAATTTCACGGTATTGGTCGGGTGTAACGGGAGTGGAATTCTGTCTATCAACTTCGGGTTCTTTAGATCGCATCTGAACAAGAACCGACAGTAGGATAGCCAAGAATACAATTCCACCAAACGTATTGCAGATTGTGTCCAGAAACAGGTCCAAGCTGGATGTGTCGCCAATTGTTTTCTTTTTTCTCAAGAGCCAATTTCCATTTCCGACCGTAATAGCAAATTGGCATCTTCGGGCGAAACGTCATATCCATAGGTCGCGCCAGCATCCCGCAGGGTAGCCATGGCACCCTTAAATTTCGCAACTCCACTTGGCTTGATGATCAGCAAAAAATGTCGCATCGTTACGTCATTCGCTGCCAACCAGTCTTCAAATTCAGCCATCTGATTCGATCCCGAGAATGCATGGCGGGAGGCTCCGATGGAATCTGATAACTGAATCGAATTATTCACAAGCTGAACCAAGACGAGCGAACGATTTTCTTGTGTCGTGTCACGAAAAATAAGTGGCTTGTCAATTTCCAATACTGCGGAGTAACGCTCCACTTCGCGCCTCTTGTCTTGAAGATTTGCTAGTTCGTGCCGCTCGCTTTCGGCCGCAATTGAGTCAGCAATCATTTTTTCGTAAATCTGCTGGGCTTCGATCAGGCTACGTTTTGCTTCGACGGTAATCTGATTGGCGCGGTTGATGCGACTCTCAATCTGCCGCTGTTGAGCTAGCGCTTCCTCAACCTGTGCTTCTCGATTGAAGTTGTTGGTTGTTGCAGACAGATTGGCACGCGAGTTAAGCTTATCGAATTCAGTCTGTAGGAAATTAACTTCGTCGTTCATTGCCTCGACGGAGGCCAATAGCTCTGCTGAAATGACGGATGAAACATTCGATCGGGCTTCAGCGACAGTTTGGGCCAGCTCGAGCACCATTATCAGCGTTATCAAAACGAAAATGCCGACCACAGATGTGATGATGTCTTGAAATGCAAAAAAGGAAACTCCTGACGCTAGGCTGCGACGACGCCGCATAAAATTCGCCTCACATTTCGCGCTGTTGTTCGTAGGGTAGGATTTTTATCCGACTTGTTACGTGCTGTAGGCAATATCTGTTGCACGCATCGAGAAACTCTTCCTCAGCCTTCTTTTGTCCCGTCATCCAAAGTTGAATGAGCAAGGCAATCACCAAGGAGAGAAGGGTCGTTTCAAAGGCGGTGCTCAATCCACTGGTTACTCCTCGAAGGGAAGCGACGATACTTGACACTTCTGTTTGTGATTCAAGTAGCGCACTGAAGGTTGCAATGGAAGTCGATAGCCCAAGTACGGTTCCAATGAAACCCAGCACCGGAATTGCCCATAGAAATCCGCCAAGTATCGCGAAAGATGTTTCGTGAGCAGATTCGTCTTGGGCGCTGATCGACCCCAAGATTTCGTCGACATCTGACACGCGACCCAAATTCTTGATGTTCGAAATTGCGATCAGTATTCGGTTGTAGACGACGAACCGCTCGGGATCTTCGGCGATTTCGTGAATTCGTCGAGCGACGAGATCGGCCGTTTGAGAACTTAGTACAAAGGAATGTTGTTCTGGTACGACCGACTGCAAAAGTGCCTGTTTCTGGATTTGGAGTTTGCGGTTTTTCAAGCTCAAAATCGTAACGCACCAAAGCCCCAGCAGTACCGATGCATACTGAGTTGGGCCGCGCTCAAGTACCATCGATCTAAAGCCTCCAGGCGGGGAGAAGAACAAGGCAAGCAGGAACAGGATTGTGAGTAAGCAGGCGACTATCCCAGCGAACCAAGTGTTTACCGAAGTCCCGCCTGCGGAAGCGCCGAACCCCATCCATCTTTCGGGATCGGAACGATAGCAGCTTAGCTGCGCAAGAGTTGACGAACTACCCATAGCGATTCTATCGTTCCAAAACGTGCAGTAGCCCCATGCCCGAAGCGTAAACTAGCAACGTAACAAATAAGGTGGTCACAAGTACTGCGAGGATACAGATTCCAGCATTTAGCCAAAAGGATGACAATTTCTTGAGCGACCTAAGGAAGTTTTCTTCAGTCGGCGCGAAGTGCAATACGCTCAATGCGTTGGCGTATTGAATAAGGCAAACAAATGCTATCAAACTCAGGACGGTTAGCGCGAACGCAAATAAAGTGAGGAAAATTGCGGTCAATGCAGCACCACCTGTTTCAGCCGGAGCAGCGAACTGGCTCACGAGCACGAATACCATAAAAAAGACAATCAGTCCGGAAAGCACAATTCCCGTAATTGACAACACATATATCCACGATCTTCGTTTTTGCAGCTCGCGAACAATTCCTGTTACGTCGAAGCCTTGGTCAGCGCCACGATCGTCAGGCGAACTCTGTTGTTTGTTTTTCTTTCCGGGAAACCATTGTGGCTGAAGTGTCTTAGCAGCAGTCCATTCTTGCAAACCGTTTTTCCAAATTAGCGTTTCCGCAGACACGCGGCCGGCGGCAATCCACGCTCTGATTGTGTCTTCGTTGACTGGTCCTTCGTGTTCGCTTCCAATGTGCGCATACCACTCTGGGGTTGGTTGAACGGGGGCGGCTACGAGGGTAATGGCTGTATCGGAAGTTTTGGCTTCAATTGCGGCCTTGCTTTTCTTCGGATAGAACTCAACGAATTCCTCGGCTTTTTGCCATTGGACTCCATCCGTGGAAATCTCATGCATTCGAGTAACCTGTCCACGTTGTACGAGTTCTCCAATTTTTTCTGCCGTCATCGGCCCCAACACTCGCCCACGGAAGCGAAAATAATATTTCTGAGACAATATGTCATCCTGTCAGTCGCAAAGTGTTTAGTCGTTCGGCATAAAGAAAAGTGGACGGCCGGCCATCAATGATGGTGACGGTGCGTTCAATTTTGCTAGGCCATTGGTGAGTTGGCCCGCCTCCTCCATTCTGAGCAGACCAGGTGCAGTCGAAGGACGGACGACAATCAACGAGCCAGAGTTACTTGGAATGCTGGAAAGCCAAGCTTGCATCTGGCCATTGTCATCGTGCTGAATTGAGCCAACCCAGGTCAGCTTCGAGTCAGCCAACTTTGCTATCGGACTATGGCTGGACGCGATATCCCTATAGGCTTCGCCAAGTGAGGTGCGAAGGCGAGTTTCCATTTGCGGATCCAGACCATCGCGTCCTACCTGAGGATCGAACCAACGAGTGTCCCTCAGCCGCTTTTGTTTGAGAAGAACTAGCGTCTCGTTCAGTTTTGAATTCAGAAAATAGCTGCCCTCTGTGGCAGCTTCCAGTACTTCGACAATCAGCATTTCCTTCACGGCTGAGTCAACCTGCGGCCTCTTCATAATGTCGTTGATCATTAAGAGCAGGGGTGATTCCCATTCCTTGACGATATCAGCAGAGCGAAGTCTCAGCGTCGAAACGAGTTCGGCATACAGATTCTTTGGTTGGTCCACGACTTTAACGGGACCGCGAAAGCTCAGAAGTTTGACCGTGCCATCAGCGCCCGCTATCACCTCAAGCCCACTCCCCGAGCGCGCAGATGCGTTTTCTAATTCTTTGTGTTTTCCGTCGATCTGATTGAAATAGGCAAAAACCCTCACTGATTGGTCAGTATTGGATTGAACTTGCCCGTGGAGCGTTACTAACGCTGAGATTAGATTGCGATCCAGCGAGGATTCCAATGTGTTTAGTATCTCAGGGCGACGCGCGACACTTGCGATCCTTGCCTCCAAATCTGGACATCGAGCTAATGCAGGACAGTCTTCCACGATACTTTTTAGTTTCTTAAGTTCCTCCTCAAGCTTCAGCGCCAGCTCAGGGGTCGGTCCTTGTCCGAAGGCGCCAACATGGCTTACGAAACTATTCCAGTCGTTAACGATGGTCCAATTGTCAGCCTCGCTCGCAGCCTCTTTGAATTCAGCCGATATCGCCGAATCTGGGTTTGCGGTGTGATATGAATCCAACGCCTGCCGAAAAACTTCGAGCGAAGCTGCTCTGCGAATCGCAGTGAGTGCAGCAAGTTCATTCTGTTGCTTCAGCATCAATTTGGAATGCGAGTCGCGAAGTCCCGTTAATCGCTTGCGGACGGTTTCGAGTAAAGTATCGCCCGCCGAGCCTACGTTTGGATATTGACGCATCAAGTCCGAGTGCCGATTCAATAGTTGCTCAAAATCTTGGGCAGTGAGCTCATCCTTGGACTTACTTTCAATCGCACTGAGATCCCCGACAAAAGTTGTCAATGACGAACTCAATTGTGCGAATTGAGCGTCTTGTTGAGTCCGATCGTATTCTTGACGCCTTCTTCGAATACGGTAGACCTTTTCCTTTTCGCTTTCCGTCGCAGCCAACTCTTCCGCTCTCACCAAGTTCGCTAAATCAATTCGATCGGGTGCTTGATTGTCCGCAGCTTTCACATAGCTCTCGAATGAATCGGCTCTATCGGCTTCGGTCTGGAGCTGTCCCGTAAGTTCTGCCGCTAGGGCGATCATCTCCGTAGATTTGGCAACACCGGGTTTGGTCGTTTGGAGGCTGTCCACAAACTTCTTGGCTTCCAGCAACTTACGACCTTCTAGCAACTGTTGCATCGTATTCAGCGACGCCATCAGCTCGGCTTGCTTAAGACTTTGCCACTGCCAGACTCCGAAAGCCAGAGCAGCAAGCAGCGCGGCTGACGCAATTCCGACAACAGACAGGAACGTTCTGCGCTTTGCGGTCAGCGACAGTTCACTCGTGACCGAACGATATCGCGACTCCAGTGTAGGATCCAAATCTTGGCTGTAGCTCGAGGCAGCATGATAGGCTTTCTGTATTTCCATCAGCGAACTCCCCTCGTCAAGCTTACTGACAAGTGTCTCGACGGCCCGCTGATGGGAATCCGCTTTCTGGTTCTGATCGTCGAGGTCGGCAAGCCAGAGCAAAGCCGGCTCGGCCGCTTCGAATATTGGCTTCGGCAAAGGCGCTTTCAATTGTGCAGTCAGGTTGTTCCATTGGGTGCCGAACAATCGACATTCCGATTCGTCCTGAGCACAGAAACTGTCGTAAAGTGACTTACCAACTAACTCTAGTTCTTTGCACAGCGCAGTGAACTCGAAGCGGTTTGTTGCCGAGTTGGCTGCAGCGACCAATTCTTGGGGCGGCTGAACCGTCCAGTTTTTCTGATTCAATTCCATTGCGAGTTTGGAGCAGCCATCAACATCTTCGTCCTTGATGCTACGATTCAGCGCTTTCGGAATCTCGCTAAGGCGGGCTTTCTCCCACAACTCCAGGTCTTCTACCCACATGCCGTTGCCGGTGTCCAAGTTCGCAATGGCTCGCAACACTTTGAGACGCCAGCTCAGCGGCGCTTTGCCGATTGCAAGCCGCCGATGCTGACGCAGCAGTTCTTCTAATGGCTGCTCTTCGACCATCGCTTCTTGGAGCTGCTGAACTGCATCGCGATTGAGTCGCTGGGGCAGCACGATTTGATAAAACAGTAGGATCTCCAACCAATCGTCGACTTCCGGAAAGTCGAGGCTGGCACTCCAATCAAACAGATTCGGGCGGATATTGGCTAGCTGGATCGCTTCGCTTCGCAAGCCTTTACGCAGCAGATTCGTACACTTACTCAACCGATCATTCAATTGCGAGACTTCGAACCCATAAGCGAGGGCAAGCGACTCCATCGCATCCGACCCTACACCATCTTCGCGCGTAAGCTGTTCGCGAATTCTATCTACTGTACTCATGGCTGTGCGCTACATTCGAATTTCAATGGCAACACTTCTTCTTCTCCGCTATCTCGCGTGAGAATAATTACCCCCGTGAAGTAAAATTCTCGGGGCGTGGAAATTGACTCGATCATTTTTACAACTTCGTCGTAAAGCTTTTTGATTTCATCAAAACGCGTTTGGCGGATGGAGTATGCTTTTTGGTAAATCTGCCGATATTCTGGGCGGAAAAACTGACTATCATTAGCGGATAGTTTGATTCTTTCGAGCCCGCTAGAGTTTAATTCAATGCCTTCACCAATTGACTTGCATCTCTGAAAAAAATCGTCCGCGTCATTGTCAACATCGATTGGTGAAAGCGAAATTTGATCTGGCAGCTTATGCTCTTTCGTGTCTAGGGGCTTCACAAAAAACTTTGCAATTTCTTGCACTAGCTTTTGCCAGTTTCCGCATTCTTGAATGAGATTCCTGTACGCGTTCCGTAGCCGCGACGCTGCCGGTTGATCTTCCGCTGATCTGAACCGTATAGTCAAAATCTCGGGATCAGAATCAAAGCGAGCTGACATCGATAAAACCGGTTTAACGTTTTGTAGGTCGCCAAGATCTGCCAGTTTCCTAGGTGATCCGATTGGCTTTTGCCCATCTTGTTCACAAATCGTAACACGCCAGGACTCTTGGAGCGGTATTTCCATTTTGACGACGACAACGTATTCGCCCAAATGCTCCAATTTGTTCAGATCTAAGGTGGCTGTTATTGGATACGCACTTTTCTCGATTTTTCCCGTACTGCCTTCACGTGTGTTCTCTGGCAATGCGTCGCTTGTTACCGAGGTTTTCAAAGCATCCTTCGCGGGAGCTGGTTGAGCTGCCGCTGGCTCGGAATCAGTTGCGTGCACGACGATCTCCGGAGGTGCAGGTCGATCACCTGTAGTCTGTGATTCTGGTTCTTTCGGTGCTGGATTATCAGTGATAGGCGAGTTTGAAACTTGGTTGACGTCGATATTTGCGGCAGTATCGCTCGCTGCTTCCTCGTGCGTACTCTCCTGGCTCGCGAGTTCCGAGTTGACCGGTTCAGTTGCGGTCGAAGTGGCCTGAGTATCTACTGCAGTTTCTACTTTCTCGCTTTGCTGAGAGCTATGAGATGCACTAGAACGCGCAATTTCCATCCGCTTCGGAAAGATTGCAACTGAAAACGCCGTAACTAGCAAAAGAATCGCAGCAATGGACACACCGATGATCGTCCTGCTTCTTCTTCTCCGCCAAGAAGCGTTTCTAGCCCCACCTGATTCGACTTGGCTCTGGCGAGTTGAAATCGCGGGTGGCTTGACAGTCGGTGGAAGGGACGGCACTCCGTTCAGAGTGTCTCCAATGGAAGATAGTATTGTATTGGGATCATTCATGGAGGCTGATTCGCGAGCCGGAACAGTGATTGGCTGCTCAAGTTCATATTCGTCCAAAT
>JBGSKR010000032.1:0-1940 GCA_041741135.1 Mariniblastus sp. | reverse complement strand
TACTTCGGCACTTCGCGGGACCGGAACACCGCTTAATTTCCCTTTGAATCCCGATGGCATTTCTGGGCTCATCTTTGATGGGTCAGTTGGCGGTGCGGGAACAGGAACTTTCGCTGGGGTTTCTAATGGCGGCTTTGGAAGCAATCACGCTGGTGGAGCTAATTTTGTGTTTGGCGACGGTCATGTGTTCTTCCTTAGTGAAAATGTTGATATTGACCTCTATAAAGCGTTGTCAACGCGCGGACTTGGCGAAATCGCCAGTCCTGACGGTGAGTAACGTCTTTGTGAAAATGTTTTTAAAGACAAACGAGCTCGTTTCGTGTGAAGCCTAGGCGGTAAGCAGAATCAAAAGCATTGAAGGGAAGGCAAGCAATCGTGAAGAAATCAAATAGCAGCAAAGACTTTCTCGTTTGGCCAATCGTTTCTAAACGTTGCTGGTTTTGTCACGCAGCGTTTGTGATCCTCGTGGTATTTGTTTCTGCAGGCGGTTGTAGTGATGGGCGACCAGCTCGCGTTCCTGTGGCTGGATCCGTAAAAATCGACGGCAAGCCACTCGAGCATGGTTTCATCTCATTTGTTCCCAGCGACGGTCAGCGTCCGGGTGGTGGAGCAATCGAAGCCGGAGGGCAGTACCGGGTTTCAATGTACACGGCGTTTGATGGCTTGCCTGTCGGTCAGTACACTGTCGTTGTTACCGCGACGGAACCGGTGAACGATTTTGCTCAACGCTGGCACGCTCCCAAGAAATATGCCAATGCCTCAACTTCAGAATTGTCCGTCGAAATCACCAAGGAGAAATCTCCGTTTGATATCGAATTGACCTGGAAGGGTGAAAACAAGTCAGCTCCGTTCATCGAGCGATTTTAAAGTCGTCATTTGCTCTGCGACTGAACGCTGTCTTCTATCGGACACTTTCTTGTTGATCTTTCTACACCAAGCCGTCTCTTAGGGCCGCTGCAACGGCGCCCGCTCGATTGTGAACATGTAATTTCTGGTAAATGTTACGCAAGTGGGAATCGACGGTGTGATAACTCAAAAAGAGATCTTTGGCAATTTCTTTTTTGGTCAGGCCTTGCACAACGAGTCGCAGAACGTCCTGTTCACGATCGGTTAGTGATTGATCAGTCATCTTAACTCGTTGATGGTTGAGTGAATCGAGAACTTTTCGAGCGATCTCAGGATTCATCGAGGCTCCCCCGTTCGCGACCTCGAAAATGGCTTCGCCGATCAATTCAATGGACGATGTTTTGAGCAAATATCCATCCGCTCCCGCGCAAACGGCTTTGAAAACGCGGTCGTGATCATCAAAGACCGTCAAAATCACGAGTTTGGTATCCGGTGCGGCTTGCTTCAATTTCGGCAAACCCGTGATGCCGTCCATTCCTGGCAATCCGATATCCAGCAACAACACATGAGGAGCAATGGCAGACTTCAGTCGATCAAGCGTTGCTTCGAGACTTCCAAAGTCGCCGGTGCATTCGATACCATCGATTCCTTTAATCGCCAACTTCAAGTTTCGTCGAAAGCTCTCGTTATCTTCGACGAGCCATACCCGTAATTGTTTGGACTCTGTTTTTTTCATGATCAGTGCTTCACTCGTATTCATGAGGATCAGGTTAAAATCTTATTTCGCGGCGGTCTATCACGTATTTGCGTGAATTGAACGATCTATCAGCAGCCCGAGTCGCCAGTTTTAAAGTCGCCAGTTTTAAAGACTGCCATATTGATTTCAAGTGATCGTTGGGATTTTTATGGGCGCGTACTTTTATCGGCTGGCGGTATGCCAGTAAAAAATTGGTTTTAGTTTCAGGTCTTGGGACTGAGCATTGGGAGTCGAGGATCGTCTCTGTCGTGTGGGTGATCAGGTATCGCCATACTGGTAATTTATCAGGGGGGCGGCCCCATACTGCTTTATCAGGCGGTGGTGATCCGACAGAGCG
>JBGSKR010000031.1:0-4739 GCA_041741135.1 Mariniblastus sp. | reverse complement strand
AATCACGACCCGCTGCCTCATGCCACCGGAAAGCTGATGCGGATACTCATCGACTCGTTGCTCGGGGTTCGGCATCTCGACCAGCCTCAACATCTCAATGGCTTTGGCGCGACGCTCCGATCGGTTCAATTTGGTGTGATACTTCAGCGCCTCCTCAATCTGCCAACCCACCGTAAACACGGGATTGAGTGCCGTCATCGGCTCTTGAAAAATCATCGCCATCTTGTTGCCACGAAGATTTCGCATCTCGGATTCGCGCAAGCCAAGTAGATTGGTGCCCTCGAACTCAATGCGGCTGGCCGGATCGTAGATCGTCAAATGATCAGGCAGTAAACGAATGATCGATTTGATGGTCACGGTTTTGCCACAACCGCTTTCGCCAACGATGCCTAGCGTTTCACCCGGAAACAAATCAAACGACACGCCATCGACGGCCGTGACGACACCGTCATCGGATTTAAACCGAGTGATTAAATTTTTGACGGAGAGGATGGGGGGCATGAGTTATCAGTAGGCAGTTTTTAGTGGGCAGTGGGAAGGGGGCCGTTTTCAGTAGGCAGTAGGCAGACAACACACAAACGCAACAATACTTTTTTTATAGACCTCTAAAAATTTCACACGTTCAATTGGGTTGGAATTCAAATTCACCTTAACTACTAATCTGACAACTGAAAACTACCAACTCTTAACTCCCTAAACATGCTTCGGATCAAACACGTCTTGCAGGGCATCGGACAGAATATTAAACGCCAGCACCAGCAAGAACATCAAAAACGTGGCGGCTCCAATCTGCCAGAAAAAACCACTGGTGACTTCGCTCGTCGATTGCGTGATCATGATCCCCCAACTCGTTCCCTTTTTGATACCCAGTCCTAAATAGGTCAGGATGACTTCGCCTTTGACTGCCGCGATAAACAACAGCGAAAAATAAATCAGCATCAGGTGAGCCGTGTTGGGCATGATGTGGCGAAACATAATGTAGGGCTTACTAAAGCCCGCCACGACGGCGGCATGAACATAGTCCTGCTCGCGAAGCTTCATCGCTTCTCCGCGCACCACGCGGCACGGCCCCACCCAATAAGTCATGCTGAACGCAATGTACAGCGGAATCAGCGTGTTCTCGAGGTATGTGCCACGGAACATCGCCGCCAGCAAAACGAGCAGCACCAGACTCGGGATCGAAGAGAAAACGGTAAACAACCAAGTCACGATTGTATCCACCCAGCCACCATAAAATCCCGCAGCCAATCCCATCACCGTTCCGATCAACACCGAGATCAAGCCAACGACGACACCGATCCTGATGGCAACTTCGATCGAATAAATCGCACGGAGAAAAATCGAGCGGCCTTGTCGATCGGTTCCCCACCACATTTCCAGCGAACGCCTCCAAGCAGCGACTCCCGTTAGCGGCTGAAACAAATCGTTGTACAGCACGGATTCAAGTTCATCGATTTTGGGCCACAGTTTCGGTTCCGCGCTCAGATTGACACTGTTCGCCAATTGATCGTAAATCGTCCAAGCTTGATCGACTCGCGACTGCAATTCTTCGCGAGGAAGATCGACCACTTTCAGTTGCCCAAGCTCAATGTAATCCAAATTTGAGCGAAAATTATCTCGCTTCAGCGCACGTTCGATTTGGCTGAGGATCATGCGAGCGTCGTCAGCGCGTTGGTCGTGTCCCGCTTGGAAACCAAAGCCCGGTACGCTGCCGGGGCCAACGTAACGCTGAGTATCTGCCTGCGTAATCAGCCCAAACACACTTGTCGCCACTGCCACCAACAAGAACACGCAGATCATCAACAGCGAAGCAATCGCCATCCGATTTCGCAAAAATTTCTTGAACGTTCGACTGCTCAACCAACGGCGAATCATGACAACCTCACTCGTGGGTCAACCACAGCATACAGCACATCGGTGAGGATAATCGTAAAAATATAAAGCGCCGCGAACACCGCTGTCAGTGCCTGCACCACCGGAAAATCGCCAGCCGTCACGGCGCTGATTAGCTCGCGTCCCATTCCCGGAATGCTGAAAAATTTCTCTAACAAAATCGAACCCATGATGAGAAACGGCAACGAGATCACGACGCGAGTGATGATTTGAATCATGGCATTCTTCAGCATGTGCACGAACATGATTTTCATCTTTGAGGCACCTTTGGCGCGGGCCGTAGTGATGTAATCGGCTTGAGATTCTTCAACCATCACGGCGCGATAAAATCTTGTGTCATAACCGAGGCTCACAATCACGCTAATCAGCACCGGCAACAAACAGTAATGCACCCAATTGATGACCCCCGGCTCGTAGCCGGAAATGGCGAAAATTTCTTGCTCTGCCCAATCGTTCAATCGATATGCGCCGAAATATTGACCGAAGATGATGTACACCAAAAAGCTGACGCACATACCCAGCACCGCGAAAAAAACCAGAATTTTGTCGGTTGATCGCCCGCGAAAGAAGGCGCTGATCATCGCCACGCAGACCGCGATAATGGTCGAAAGAACGAGCGCCGGCAGCGTCAGCGAGATGCTGGGCACCACTGAACGTTTTAGAATCTGGCCGACGGTGTTTCCTTTTTGAACCCAACTTTCGGTATTCACATCGAAGGTCGTCAAGAAGCGGGCGTACTGAACCAGAAACGGTTGGTCCAAGCCCATTTTCTCCTCAAGAATCTCGATGTCTTCTGGGCTGGCATTTTTTCCAAGATGTCCGTGGACGGGATTGCGAACGCGTAACGCCCCCATCACCAGCAAAATGATTGCCAGATACACGGGAATGTTATAAAGCAGTTTTCGAAAGCAATACGCCCACATGATCTTTTCCAAATCTGCAAATGGATCGGTGAGGATTCGGTTGGCAACGTTGCAAATGGGGTCGCCGACGTTTCAGCACAAGAGCCTAATTTAAAAGTAAGGCCAAAGCAATGCGGACTCGAGAGAACCAAATTTAATAACCCTTACATTCCAATCTCCCCCTCTCCCCGTAAATTCGGACGAATAAATTAACCATTGTGATCAAGCTCAATCCGAATTTGTGGGAAGTAGGGGGTCGGGGGTGAGGGGCTTTTGCTCTGCCCTTTCCGCGTCAAAGTCTGAGACAACGAGACAACGAATTCATCAACGTGTGCATATGCAACTCACAACATGCGAAGCAAGCCGAAAAATGATCTCGTCTCAGAAAAGCGATTCGTATCAACCTTCGCAAGAAGCAAGCAAGTAAACCAAAACAAAGTCCTTCGTCTCAAACTACCTGCATGCAATTGCTTCGCAACTTGGCTCCAGCGAACTCAACGCGGAAGCAAGAAAACGAAAACCCTCACCCCCAGCCCCCTACTGAGATCGTGCCGCTTATAAAGTTTGGGTGAGAAGATGGTTGGGTTAGAAAATGTTGAAGTTCAGCCTGTTATCTTTTAACCCCACCATCATTTAACCTATTTTCGAAACAAGTAGCGTGCATTAGTTAAAAGATGTTTGGGACTCTCTCATTTTACGAGGAATTAAAAGCGAAACGATCTCTACTCCTGTGAATTCGGATAACGCTTGATCAGCCAAACCGACGGACAGGAATGTCCATCGTACTTTCAATCAAACCGACGGACAGGAATGTCCATCGTACATTTTGCATTCACTACATCTCAACCGGCGTCACGCATTCCGGTTGATCATACGAAGGTTTGTTGACGCTGCGGCTAACGGGATACATCGCCAACCAATCAGCAGGGCAGGGGAGTAGCAACGACTGCAGTGTCTCGCGATCGGTGATACTTCGATCCAGCCAAACATCGCGCGCGGGTCCGGACAAGATGACCGGCATCCGATCGTGCAAATCTTGCATTGTCGAATTAGCACCGGTCGTTAAGATCGTACACGTTTCAACCGTGCCGTTTTCTGCGGTGCCGATTGCCGTCGTGGCGGAATCATTGTTTGCTTTCGTGTCTGGGTCACGCCAGCTTTCCCACAGACCCGCAAAACAGAACGGTTCGTTTAACTCACCAATGGCGGCGGATGCATTCTCTGGCCGCGAACTTGCTTTTACTTCACCTCCCAAGCGAGAATCACTCGCTCGCCGATAAATATAAAAGGGTTGTTTGCCATCGGGTAATTTTTTCCACTCGAAGAAACCGTCCGCAAGAATCACGCAACGTCGCTGCTTAAAGGCCGCCCGAAACGAAGGCTTCTCCGCCACCGTTTCACTACGAGCGTTGATCATGCTGGCTCCGATTTTCAGATCGGTAGCCCAGTGCGGTACAAGTCCCCAACGCAACATGGCTGGCTCCAAGTGGCCGCTGGTATCTTCGCGAACGATTAGGACTTTTTGCGTAGGAGCGATGTTGTATCGCGGCTCAAGGTCGGGAAATGGCAATCCGTCAAACAGATTGGCTAATTGCTTGGCTCCCGTTCGCAGTGTAAATCTTCCGCACATTCTCAACAAGATTCTCGGTAAAAGTTTTCGCTGAATTCTTTAGGAACGCGAAGCGATCCATCAGTAGCCCGATGCGCAAGTTTTGAAGACTGCCCTATTGATTTCAAGTGATCGTTGGGATTTTTATGGGCGCGTACTTTTATCGGCTGGCGGTATGCCAGTAAAAAATTGGCTTTAGTTTCAGGTCTTGGGACTGAGCATTGGGAGTCGAGGATCGTCTCTGTCGTGTGGGTGATCAGGTATCGCCATACTGGTAATTTATCAGGGGGGCGGCCCCATACTGCTTTATCAGGCGGTGGTGATCCGACAGAGCG
>JBGSKR010000030.1:0-5606 GCA_041741135.1 Mariniblastus sp. | reverse complement strand
ATTCAAGTTCCTCCAGCGACCAACCCCGCGCAAACGAATCCGGAATCGCTGCCACGCCATTGCCATCTCGCTGCGGAATATCGACATCGGACAACAACACCAATTCCACACCGCGTCGCTGCGCCTGAATCACCCACGGATAATGGTTCGCCGGATATTCATTCACGTAGCTGATGATCTGATCGCCCGGCTCAAAGGGATAACCGTTGGCGACCATCGAGAGCGCTTCTGAAGTGTTCGTCACCATGCTGATGTTGGCCGACTGCGTCCTCAGAAGCTCCCCAAAATTCTTATGAAAGCGATTGGCAATATGATCGTCGCCCACATACTCGAACAGTAACCCTCGCCCAATCGCCAATTGCCGGTCGATAAACTTCTGCGATCGCTGAGCGGCTGGCAAGCTCAGTGGCGAAACGCTGCAATATGCATGAAAGTTGACGTTCTCCTTGCTTGGAAAATGGGATAGGTCGCGGATCAGTGTCATGGTTTTCTTTAAAATTGTGAGTTGGGAACAAGGGCTTGCAGGCGTCCCGTCTGCATAAATAAGCCCTGGTAGGGGCGATAGCGATTAGCCCATGGCGTGAGCCATGGGAATCAGGCAACCCCAAAAAGACGCAAGCCCCGGTAGGGGCGATACAATATCAGCAACGATGCTGTCGCCCCTCGCCGGGGCTTTTTAAAATTTGTTTTCGTGTTCCCACGGCTCACGCCGTGGGCTATTTGCTGCCGCCACTCCCGTGGCTATCCGACGTCTCTGGCGATGCGCTGTAGCACTGCGACTGCTTCCGTTGTTTCAAACAAACGGGGAGCCATTAGAATAACATCTTTCCCTTCCGTTCGTAGTAGTCCTCCGTCACTCCATTCACGGCGTTTCACTTTCATGGCTAATTCAATTCGCGATCAAATCGAAGCACTGCGCGATACGATCCGCCTGCATGATCAAAAATATTACGTCGAAGCCGTTCCAACGATCAGCGACACCGAATACGACCGGTTGATGAACGAGTTGAAATCGCTCGAAGCAGCCCACCCGGAACTGATCACGCCCGACAGCCCGACCCAACGGATTGGTGACGCTCCCCTGCCCCACCTCGAACAATTCGAGCATCGCGTGCCGATGTTGTCGATCGAAAATTCTTTCTCGATTGGGGAGCTGCTTAACTTCGGCAAGAAAGCTGAGACCGATCTCGGTGGCGAAGTCGAATGGGTGGTCGAACTGAAAATCGACGGCGTCGCCGCGACGTTGATCTACGAAAACGGAATCCTTGTTCGCGGCTTGACTCGCGGCAACGGAAAAGTCGGTGACGATATTACCCACAACCTTCGCACGATTACAGATATCCCGTTGAGACTAACCACCAATAATCCGCCACCGATTCTCGAAGTCCGTGGCGAAGTCTACATGACGAATTCGGATTTGGTGACCTTGAATCAAGCCCAAATCGCCGCCGGTGAACCCGCTTACAAAAACACGCGCAACGTGTCCGCCGGAACAGTGCGACTGCTCGATCCTAAAATCAGTGCGGCCCGCAAGCTACGCATGTTCTGCCACGGCACCGGATATTGCGAGGGTCTAAAAAGCGAGAATCATATCGACTTTCTCGACGAGATTGGCAGTTATGGACTTCCGCCGACGCCGCGAGTTTCGGTCTTTAAATCGATCCAGGAAACGGCTGATCACTGCGAGGAGCTGGTGGAGACGCTGCACGAACTGGATTTCGAAGTCGATGGGCTGGTGATCAAAATCAATCGCTTCGACCAACGCGAAGAATTGGGCTCGCGTTCCAAAAGTCCGCGTTGGCTGATCGCTTACAAATGGGAAAAATACGAAGCGACCACGCGACTGAATTCGATTGAAGTCCAAATCGGCAAAACGGGCGCGATTACGCCCGTCGCGAATCTGGAACCCGTCGAACTTGCGGGCACGACCGTCAGCCGCGCCAGCTTGCATAACGCCGAAGAGATCGAACGCAAGGACATCCGCGTCGGTGACATCGTGGTCGTCGAAAAAGCCGGCAAGATTATCCCGCATATCGTTCGCGTTGAAAAACAACATCGGCAAACAACTCCGCCACCGGTCTATCATTTTCCGACTCACTGTCCGCAATGCGAAACGGAATTGGTGAAAGACGAAGGTGGCGTTTACATTCGCTGCCCAAATCCCGAATGTCCGGCTCAGCTCAAAGAGCGACTTCGCTATTTCGCTTCACGTGACGCGATGGACATCGAAGGACTTGGCGAAAAATTGGTTGATCAATTGGTCGAATCGGGATTGGTACGGCGTTATGGCGATTTGTATCGCTTGACGGCAGATCAGTTGCTGACGCTTGAGCGGATGGGAAAAAAATCTGCTGAGAAATTGATAGCGGCGATCGAAGCCAGCAAATCCCGTGGACTCGCGCGGGTGCTGAATGCGCTTTCCGTGCGTCACGTGGGCAATACGGTTTCGGCGGCACTGTCGAAAAAATTCCGTCACATCGATGCAATCCTCGCGGCCACCGAAGACGAACTGGCTGGCGTTAGCGAAATCGGTCAGATCATTGCTCGCAGCATGTTTGGTTTTTCCAGCAGTGAACACGGTCAGCAGTTGATCGACGATTTCAGATCGCTGGGAATCAAGCTTGAATCCGACGCCGCCGATTCGGAAGTCTTAGGCGATCAACTCGCCGGAAAATCGTTTGTCGTCACCGGCAAGCTAACGAAATTTACCCGCGAAGAAATCGAAAGCTTGATCGAGAAACATGGCGGCAAAGCCAGTTCGAGCGTTTCCAGCAAGACCGACTATTTGATCGCCGGAGAAAAAGCCGGCAGCAAATTAGCCAAAGCCGAAAAGCTTGGAGTGCAAGTCATCTCCGAAACCGATTTCGAAACGATGATTAGCGAGCTTTAGTATCTAAAGCCGAAGGCTCAAAGAACGTGAGTCCGTACATCATCAATAAACTCAACTAGCTTCGACCTATGCGTCGGCTTAAAATAGTTGCTGGTACACGAAAAACAAAGGCGATTGGTTCGTCGACTAAGGCATTGCAAAAATCATGATTCATGAAATTCGAATTCAGAACTTTAAGAGTATCCAAGATGTCACGGTCGAATTATCACCGGTGACGGTTCTGGTTGGACTTAGCGGCTCAGGCAAATCTAACTTTGTTGAAGCGATTCGGTTCTTGCGAGATTCGCTGCGTAGAACTTCTGTGAATCAAACTGCAGACTTGGTAAACATACGTCCCTTGCCTAAAACGGACGAGCCGACTCGATTTGAAATTTGCTTTTCAGTTGGCAGCGAAAAGTTAACTTATCGTTATTTGTTGGATTTTGGGAATTCTCGATTTCCCAATTTCGTCGGCGAAGAAAAACTATCACTCGGCGAAAAGATTCTCTTTCACCAAACTACCGACAAAAATGGTAAAGCGACTTGGATTCAGGAACCAAGACTTGTGACGATACCGGAGCCTGGCGGTATTGCACTTGGCCGAATGCCCTCTTTGTCGGATGTGGTCGTCGCCTATGCCGCATTGACGGAAGGGATTAGTTGCTACACGTTTTCCAATGGCATCATGCTCGCGGAAGGGAAGAATAATTCCGGGCAAGCTGGATTTCAGGATTCAGGTTCTAATTATTTGCAAACGATGAAAAAAATCGTCAGCAACTTCCAAGACGCCTCGGCTCGCCAGCGGATCATTTCTTCACTGCAACGTATCAACCAGGACGTGTCCTCGGTCGAGCTCAACGACCTCGGAAATCCCGCGTACGCAATTGTGGGGCATTTGTTTGATGGACGAACACTTGCCTTAAAGCTATCTCAGGAATCCGAGGGCTTCCGCCGTTTTTACGCTCACTTGCTTGCTCTCTATCAGCAACCGTCGAAGTTGACAATGTTGTTTGAGCATCCTGAAGACGGTGTGCATCCCGGTGCTTTCACCTTGTTGGCCGATGAGTTTCTGGCGGCTCCCGCAGAAGGACGTGGCCAAGTGATTTTGACGACCCACAGTCCTGGGCTACTCGACCGATTTTCCGCTGATCAAATTCGAGTGGTCGAGAAGGTGGGCTTCTATACAAAGATTGGTCGGCTCGCAGTAGAGCAGCGAGAATCGCTGAACGAGCAATTACTTCAACCGGGCGAACTGCTGACCGTTGATCCGGCTCGTCGTGAGGGCGCAGAAACGCTGGAGGCAATTAGCGAATGAAAAAGATTGTTCCATTCGTGGAAGGCGGGGGCGATGTCGAAGCTGTTCCGATCTTGTTGAGCAAGATCGTGGGGAGCCAAAATGCATTCGATGTGGTGAGCATTGATCGATCCCCATTCCGTGTTGGCCAAGTTAATAAACTGCGCAAACACGATTTCAATGAATGGCACAATAAAATCAAAGCAGCGCTGAAGAGGCCAAGTTTTGGCGGCATCTTGTTACTTTTGGATGGGGACGTTGCCTTGGCAAACAAGGAACTTTTTTGCGCCATGAAGGTAGCTAGGGAGTTCGCCGACGCCGCTCGATCAATTGGTGCAGGCGTGAATTTTTCGGTAGCTTGTGTTTTTGCGTGTATGGAGTTTGAGTCTTGGTTAATTGCCGCCGCTCCAGGAATGAAGCCTCTACCCGATGGACGAGAATTAATTTTGCCAGAAAAGGTGCCAAGCGATCCGGAAACGGCGCCCAGAGCGGCGAAAGAATGGCTGAACCGTGTTTTGTCGGGCGGCTATCGCGAATCATTGGACCAATCGGTTCTCACTCAAGCAATCGATTTGGACTTTTTGAGAAACGTAAATCTCCGATCATTCCGACGTCTGGAAAACGCGGTCGGCGAACTTGTTTCTGCAATGCGAACAGGAAAACATGTTGCGAGCCCTGAGAGGAAGGTTTGAGTTCTTGGCAATGAGACATCACGAACCAAACTTGAATTTCCGTGACGATTTTTACACGCCGCTGCGGAATTTTCTCATTTTAACTTCGTTGCCGACGTCGTTGAATTGGACTTCGTCCATAAAGGTCTGCATCAAAATTAAACCACGGCCTGCTCCATGTCGAAAGTTTTCCGGAGCGGATGTTTTGGGTAGCGCTGATGTGTCGAATCCCGGTCCCATATCACGAACCGTGAACTCCGCCAGTTCAGGAGTTACCAGTGCTCGGAAATAAACTTTGCGATCGCAGTACGGAGCTTCCTTGCGGCGCTCGGCGACGACCGCGCGGTGCGCGACAGGAAACTCTTCGCGTTTGATTTCCAAGTTGCCGCGGATCATGGCGTTGCTGAGCGCTTGTTCCAGCGCAACCCCCAATTGGACTTGGCTGTGGTTCGTTAGTAGTCCTTGCCCCATCGTGACTTGTTGGATCATTTCGATCAGCGGATCGATGATGGCCGGATCGTTTTCGAGTTCAAATTCGAAATCGGTTTTGATGGCACAACCAGCCAGTTGTCGGTAACGCGCGTCGGCTTCCGCGATCATCAGAATGTGCATCACCGTTTCGACCAACGATTCGGCAAGTTCTGATTTCGGAACGAAACTGGCAGCACCGCTGGCGAGGGCTTGAGCTGCAATATTTTCACTGCCATGAGCCGTCATCAGCACGACTGGCACGTCGGGATACTTTTCGCAAATCGCGTTCACCAACTCCAGC
>JBGSKR010000029.1:0-3665 GCA_041741135.1 Mariniblastus sp. | reverse complement strand
AGCATGCCGCCGTGGTTGGGTTCGACCGGATTAAGCGTTTCATCGACGATGATTGGAACAACGCCCGGCAGCGGTTTTGTGCAGCTTCCGGGCTTTGTTGGAATCGCACCCGGCAGCGGACTCATCATGATCCCCCCGGTTTCGGTTTGCCACCAAGTATCAACGATTGGACATCGGCCGCCGCCGATTTTTTCGTGATACCACATCCAAGTTTCCGGATTGATGCCTTCGCCGACGGTGCCCAACAAACGGAGACTGCTGATATCGTGCTTGTCGACATGTTCGTCGCCCCATTTCACAAACGCGCGGATCGCGGTGGGAGCGGTGTACAAAATGGTCACACCATATTTTTCGATCAACGCCCAGAAGCGGTCTTCTGCCGGAAAGTTCGGAGCACCTTCATACATTAACATCGTCGCGCCTGCAGAAAGCGGACCGTACACGAGATAGCTGTGCCCTGTGATCCAACCGCAATCGGCTGTGCACCAGTAGACGTCTTCATCGCGGTAATCAAAGACCCATTCGAACGTTTTCTTCGACCACAAATTGTAGCCGGAGGTGGTGTGCCGAACTCCTTTGGGTTTTCCCGTCGAGCCGCTGGTGTAAAGAATGAACGAAGTGGTCTCGCTATCGAGCGGAGTAGCTGGGCAATCCGAGGAAGCATCGACCATCAGATCATGCCACCACAGATCTCGTCCGCCCGTCATGTTGCAATCGCTGCCCACACGTTTCAGCACAATGCAATGTTCAATGCTGGGCGATTTCTTCAAAGCCTCGTCAACGGTGCCTTTGAGTGGGATGATCTTGCCACGTCGCCACAGTCCATCCGCCGGTAGCTGAATTTTTGCTTGAGCGTCGTTGTTGCGATCGGCAATCGCTTCCGCCGAGAAACCGGCAAAGACCACCGAATGAACGGCTCCGATTCGCACGCACGCCAGCATCGCTATGGCCAGTTCCGGAGTCATCGGCATGTAAATCGAAACGACATCGCCGACGCCGACGCCCAAGCTGATGAGCACGTTGGCAAATCGGCAAACTTCTTCGTGCAATTGCGAATAAGTCAGCGTTCGCTCGTCGCCCGGTTCGCCTTCCCAGATGATTGCGATTCGATTGCCGCGACCGGCAGCGATCTGAGCATCGAGGCAGTTGTAAGAAAGATTGGTTTTTCCGCAGGTGAACCATTGGGTGTGCGGTCCGGAGCCGGAAATGACTTCCGTGAACGGCTCGAACCAGTGAAGTTCTTGTTTCGCGATGTCACCCCAGAATTTTTCGGGATTATTCTTGGCGGCGTCGTAAAGCTGTTCGTATTGTTCCACCGATCCAATGACTGCTCGAGAAGAAAACGATTCGGAGGGCGGAAAGATGCGGTCTTCGTGCATCACATGGTCGATCTGACCGGAACTTGCTTCGCTCATGGTGGCTCCTGAAACTTGAATAAACTCTGTCGTATTAGATGGTCAGCTAAGATGATAAATGGCACCGTGCTGGCTGGCGAGTGGGGCAGGGAAAACAATTAGGCGGGCGGCAGAGGTCTAACTTACCGTAGTGGAACTCGCCAGAGTTTCTTTTGTCGGTGGAATTCTGGCGAATCCCACTACTCAAAAAGTTCAGGCTTTATCCAATATCAGCGAAGCGAATTGGCCGGTCGTCGAAACACTCGATTTCAGTATCGACGTTCCCGACTTCAGTTCGACGGATTCACGGCTCACGTTGACGGGGCAAGCAGGATCAGGATGATCATAATTCAGCGTCCCCGGAATGATTCCATGTTGCAAACTTTGAATCGCAGCAATCAATTCCACGGTCGATGTTCCGGGCCCGAGATTGCCAAAATTACTTTTGTGAGCAACGACGGGAAAGTCGGGAAACAGTTTGTTGATTGCTTTGCCTTCAGCGGCATCGAGTTTTTTGAAACCTGCCGCGCTGGCGTTGATGGCACCAATATCGTGAATGCGTTTGCCGGAAACTTCTAAAGCATTTTCGAAACCCGACTGAATCGTCTCGTGTAAGTTCGTCGCTGTTGGTTGGCCAAAGCGTCGTGACCAACCCGCGATTTTCGCCAGCGGAACTGCGCCTCGCGCGGCTGCATGAGCCGCTGATTCGAGCACAATCGCTCCAGCGCCCTCTCCCGCCACCATCCCGTCGCGATCGCGCTCAAAAGGTCGTGACGCGGATTCGGGACGATCGTTGAAGTGAGTTGATAAATCATTTCCGCGATACAGCATCGAAGTCAATTCAGCGATCGATCCCGTTCCGCCGGTGATGACGACATCGCACATGCCGCGCTGGATCACGGTGGCGGCTTCGATTAAAGCGATCAACCCCGACGCCTCGCCTTGGCAGATCGTATTGCTGTGTCCACGCGCGTCCAATGCAATCGAGATGTGCGACGCGGCCATGTTGGGCAAATACTTCAGCATCCAAAGTGGCTGGATTTTCCGCATCGCAAACTCGCCCCAACGATCATGTTGGTAATCCCTATCCACGATGCAATTCCGAAAGACATCGGCGACCTCCAGTGGGTCCGCAAAAAAAGTCTCAGCTCCGAACAGCGTTCCAATTCGATCCGGGTCAACGGCGGCGGCTTCCAGTCCCGCTTGCTCGACCGCCATCGCTGCGGCTGCCACACCAAATTGAATTGGCTGGCACATGATCTTGATCGCTTTGCGCGGTTTGATCAGCAGCTTCGGATCGAAATCGCGAACTTGAGCAGCCACGCGAATAGGCAGATCGGTGTTTACGAATTCGGGCCGAACGGAAACGCCACTGGTTCGATTGAGCAGCGCTTGCCAAAAAGAATCCACGTCGACGCCGATGGGAGATACGACTCCGATGCCGGTAATCACGATGTCTGAGGAGGCTGACATAATAAAGGGTTAATTTCCCGGGCTACGAGCTGGCATCCAAATCATAAATCCGATAGGTCTTCTCCCGCTTTGCTCCGCCGCGCTCGAGAGATCCGCGTGAAAGCTTGTTCGATTCGAGGACCCAGGAAAATTCTGCATCCTTGATTCCCCATTTATGAACTTCTGGCACCAAGCGGTGCATCAACACCAATCCGATGCCCCACCGCTGATACTGCGGCAAGACGTTGGTGCTGATTAAACGGATACGAGTAATTTTTTTTCGCTTCCACAACAGTTTCAGAAAACCGAAAGGAAACAGCCGACCATCGATTTCTTTAATCAACGGATTGTAATCCAATAACCCAAAGACGACACCCACTGGTTTCCCGTCGACTTCGGCAATTGTCGTCATTTCCGGAGCGATCAAGTGCTTCAGTCCCGCAGCCGTCGCGGTCAGTTCGCCGGATGACATGGGAGTGAAACCCCATTGGCCAGGCAGAGCTGCGTTGTAAATATTCAGGAAACTTTCAACGTCGGCTGCGAAATTCGTTTTGCTGATGGGACGAACGTTGACGTTGAAACGACGTTGTGCTTCCTCGGCAACGAACAGCAATTTTGGGTCAAGGCTATCGAGCATTTCGACCTGTCCCATGTACGCGAACATGTCTTGAGATTTCTCAAACCCGTATCCGAGAATCAATTTCTCGTAGTAAGGTTTGTTATATGTCATCATGAACGTGGGGGGGCTGTTAAAACCTTCGACCAGCAGTCCCCATTCGTAGTTCTGCGAGGGATTCGCCGGTCCACGCAATTGGAAGA
>JBGSKR010000028.1:0-2888 GCA_041741135.1 Mariniblastus sp. | reverse complement strand
CCTGCAAGCTTGCGAGTTGGAAGAAAAAAGTCGCGACGAAAAAGGCCGTCGAAAAGCTGCTGCGTCGTAAAGTAAGGATTGGCATCATAGTCTTTAGGGTGTTGAGGTAGAAGTTTGAGGTCGATGCCTCCAACGGCCAGTAGTTTATCTTATCCGAAATTTGTGTTGCATTTTTGCATCATGAATTTGAACGTTTCGAACTTCATTTTACGCAAGATTTCTGAACGAGAGAACGGTTTCTGACGAATTACGTCCGTTTTGTGAACTAGGCTTGCAAACAGGCGCCCGAGAAACTTTAAAGTTGTTAGAAAAAGACCAGTCAATCTTTTTGCAGCAAGCAAGCTTGCTCCGATCGCGCCGCAATTTCGTCAAACGATTTCGAATCTGATTCAGTCTTCTGCGGGAACCCATGAATTCATCCACCAACTGCCGCTTGTTCGATTGGCCGAGATTTGTAGGTCTTGTAACCACCTTCGTTTGGGCGAGTATCCCCGCCGCCACCGCGTCCGCTCAGTCGGATGCCACGATCAAAGTGCCGTATCGCAATCAAGAGTACATTGGCAAGCCATTGGCTTGGGATGGCAAAGAGTTGATGTTATTGAGAAGGGACGGAAAGATCAATTTTCTGCCGGTCAAATCCGAGAAGGATTATCAATCAGTCAGTTCACATTTTAAACCTTTTTCGCCGGAAGTTTTACGCAAGAAATTACAACAGGAGTTTGGGTCCAAGTATCAAGTTTCGATCACGCGCAATTTCGTCGTCGTTCATCCGACTGGCGACTATCAAACCTGGGCGATGCCGTTCGAGCAGCTTTATGCACGCTTCACGGCCTATTTTTCCGGTCGTCACTTCACACTCAAGGAGCCGGAATTTCCGATGGTCGCAGTTGTGCTGCGAACACGAAGAGAATTCGATCGATTTCTTAATGAGTATCACAGCTACGATGGAAAAATTCTTGGTTACTACAATCCCCTAAGTAATCGAATTATTACCTATGACCAAAGTGGCGGTGCGACGAAATCACCGGACTGGTTGTTCAATACCAGCACGATCATTCACGAGGCCACACATCAAACGGCATTCAATACAGGCATTCACAGTCGCTATGCACCGGTACCTCGGTGGATCAGTGAAGGGTTGGCAATGTTGTTCGAAGCACCTGGTGTCAACAACAGTATGGAATACACGCGATTGGAAGACCGCGTCAATCAGGAACGACTTGATCAACTAAGGCTACTTTATCAACGAAATCTAGTTACTGGCGCGTTGGCGGAGTTAATTACTGACGACAATCTGTTCCGCACCAGTCCGTCGCGGGCCTATGCAGTTTCTTGGGGAGTCACGTTCTACTTGAGCGAGAAAATGCCGCGGGAATATTATCGATTCTTGGCTGACGATGCAGCGAGAAGAGATTTTTCTGGTTACTCCGGAACTGAACGGGCCGCTGCCTTTGCCAAAGCGTTTGGTGCGAAAATGCCGGAACTCGAAGCGCGCATGAAACAGTTCATTGACGAACTGGATCGATTACCAAAGAGATGATCAGTCTTGCG
Organism: Mariniblastus sp.; assembly: GCA_041741135.1. Classification (GTDB taxonomy): domain Bacteria; phylum Planctomycetota; class Planctomycetia; order Pirellulales; family Pirellulaceae; genus Mariniblastus. Next base: position 1,337 of record JBGSKR010000028.1, on the reverse strand, counting down.
TTTGGGCGATGGGCGAATAAAGCCGAAATCGCGAAGCGATCCATCGGTAGCCCGTCACGCCAGCGAGAGTGCCGTGAATCACGCAAAACTTCACCTTGCTCGCGCGTCGGGCTACCGAAAGCGCAACTTCAATAGTGGCGCGTTGGGCTCGGAATGGAACGCTACGAGATTTTGATTTAAGTGCTACAAAAAGATTCTCTCCTTCGATCCGATTCTTTGGGTCGCAACGAACTTGATTGATTTTCTGGCGTGATACGTCCGCAAAAATCAACAAAACCCCCCTCGTTGCTGCATTTTCTCGACCTTGATCGTTTTGGTGACCTAAATAAACATGTCGGAAATACGCCGGAAGAATGGGCGGGTAAGTTCCGCGTCAAAAAAGTACCAAACGCTTTCCATTGATCTCGATCATGAAACACAAATCCAATAATCCGTCCACTGCTGTGCCCCGCCACCTTTTGCTGGTCGACGATGACCAGCATTTACTGCAATCGATGGGCGCGTGGTTGCAAGATCAGGGATTCAAGACCTTTCTCGCAGCGAACATTCAAACGGCGGAGAAACATCTGGCCAATCATCCCATCGATTTGGCTTTGGTTGATTTGAGGCTTGGCCATGAAGACGGTTTCGATGTGCTGAAACATTGCCAGAAACATTATCCTAACGTCGCCGTGTTGTTGATGACCGGGTATGCGACGGTGGAAACAGGCGTCGAGGCGATTCGCGCGGGTGCTTTCGATCTGTTGACCAAACCACTGATTGACGATGAAATTTTGCTCGCGATTGATCGCGCGTTTTCGCAACGCAGCGTCATCGAAGAAAACGAGCAACTCAAAACACAACTCGATCAACGTTTTGGACGTTCGAATATTCTTGGTTCAGATCGCCGCATGCAAAAAACGTTCGACATGGTCGATAACATTGCGGACACGAAAGCGACGGTCTTGATTACGGGCGAATCGGGCACGGGAAAATCGTTGATCGCTCGGGCCATTCACCAACGCTCGAATCGCCGCAAAGGCCCGTTTGTCGAGGTCGCTTGCGGGGCGATGCCCGAGAATTTACTCGAGAGCGAATTGTTCGGTCATGTGGCCGGCTCCTTTACCGGTGCGACAGGAAACAAGATCGGAAAATTTAAGCAAGCATCTGGCGGAACCATTTTTCTGGACGAAATTGGAACAGCCTCGCCTGCCTTACAAGTCAAGTTGTTGCGGGTGTTGCAAGAACTGGAATTTGAACAAGTCGGTGGAACGGAAACGTTTAAAGTCGATACGCGAATCGTGTTGGCGACGAACGAAGATCTATCGGCAGCGGTGGCAAGCGGTCGTTTTCGTCAG
>JBGSKR010000027.1:0-6418 GCA_041741135.1 Mariniblastus sp. | reverse complement strand
AACGAGCAAGCTTTCTCGCCTGACTATCACTAGGTATCGGTACCTGAGCCATCACTCCGAGGAATGAAACCCGAGTCGGAGACGCGGGGCTGGCCAATCCGTTTCACATCGGCTTCCATTCGTTTGCCGGCTTTAAATGAAACCGCATGTTTGGCGGGAACTTCGACATCATCTCCGGTCATTGGATTACGACCCTTGCGAGCGGCTCGTTTTTTGACTTCAAAGACGCCAAAATTTCGCAGCTCAACTCGTCGTCCGGCGACTAACGCTTCGACAATCACGTCAAACGTTTTCTGAACGATCTCGTGAGCCCTCTGGTGCGGCAAACCGAGTTCATCAGAAATTAGTCTGGAGATTTCTTTCTTGGTCAAACTTGGCGTTTTCTGTTCAGTGTGTTTCATGGCGATCGGATTAACTAGATTTTCACGATCTTGCGCTGGGTTTCAATATGTTGGAGCTGGTGCAGCTTTCCTGTTCCGCTGCCACGGCAGGACTCGCAAGTTTCCGCCCAAGCCTCCGGAGATTTGAGATTGCTATCCCAAAAGGGCCAAGTCCGACATTGTCGCGGCCGAGCGGAATACACCTCGCACTTTCTTGACTCGTTATCAAAAAAGACGCAATCGCCATTACTAAACTCTCGCAGGGATCGTCGAATGCCAACTCGCCGAGTGTATTTGTCTTCAAATTCGTCAAAAGTCAATTCAACCAGTTCCGCCAATTGAGAGATTTCTTCTTTGTTGACCCAGACGTAGCCGGGAGCGCCGGTACAGCAATCGCCACAGCCCGAGCAAGTGAACTTTAAGCCTTCGTGATACCAAGGTCGTTCTGGAGTAGGAGAATTCGAAGCAGAGTTGGGCATTGTTTGGCAACTACAAAAAATTTGGTTTCAAGATTTTATTAGCGAGTGATTATTGATCGCGAATTGCGATGTCACGAGCCAAGCCCGAGCAGACTGGCATCAAATTACCGCCCTGCACCTCTCCGCGCTGAATCAAGGTTCGGTTGTAGCTCAACGAATAACCAACAACTTTTCCGTTGTTGGCATCCGCGACGTACACAATCGATTGACCAACCTGCTGATTCTGAACATTTCCGCCGGTCCAATTAAAGCTGCCGGTTGTCATCACGTAGTCCGGTTCGCCGCCTTTATCGGAAGCAAGTGCGGACGCCACGTTTGCTTTATATACACCGCCAATTGCGCCAGTGCGAGAGTTCATCAACCAGCACTGCAAGTTGCCACTCAAATGGTCAAGAATGTAAAGACCCTCAACGTTTCCATCGATCAAACCGGTGGCCATGGATAGCGAGTTGCTGCGAGCAGCAGTCGCAGCTCTCAGCGCTGTCGGAGAAGGCTGCTGATTGAACTGCTTCGACGCCAAACTTGTGCCCGCCCATACTCCGATTCCTGTCGCCAATGCGACGATCAAACCAAGCCCCAATGTCAGGCCGGATATGATCCAAAGATTAAGAAACTTTCTGTTAGCCATTTTTTTCTCCAACATTAAAATTAAAAATTGAAAAGGAGCAAATTGAAACCCCACCGGGAATCGTATAGGATTGATTCTAACCGTTTTGCATCGAGTAACAAACCATCCTCCTAAAATTGAACAAAAAAATGAAACTTTCAGACATCTTGCGTTTTGCGACGCTGCTGATGATTCTTCCCAGCTCACCTTTAATGGCAGCCGATGATGCGACTTCAACCACGGCTCCGAACAGCGCTGACAAGATCGCTGTGCTGATCATTGACGGACAAAACAATCATGCCCAGTGGCCGAAAACGACGGCCATGATGAAACACGATCTCGAAGAAAGTGGAGCGTTTCAAGTCGATGTTTATCGCACGCGATTTACATGGCAAGGTGGCGATTTGTTGAACCAGTTTCCGCTCGATGATGGCAAGACTTATACAAATCTCCCACAACCGAAATCTGACCCTGACTTCAAACCCGATTTTTCAAAATATGCGGTCGTTATCAGCAACTTCGGTTTCAACGCCGCCGAGTGGCCGGAGGAAACCAAAACGGCGTTTGTAGAATTCGTGAAAAACGGTGGTGGTTTTGTTTCGGTTCACGCAGCGGACAATTCGTTCGGAGACTGGCCGGAATACAACCAAATGATCGGTCTAGGAGGCTGGGGTGGAAGAAATGAAAAATCAGGGCCCTACGTCTATTACAACAACGAGGGCGAAATCGTTCGAGATGATTCCGTGGGGCGTGGTGGCGGTCATGGTGCGCAACACGAGTTTTCGGTCGTCGTGCGAGACGACCAGCATCCAATCACCAAAGGCTTGCCTTCCGAGTTCTTGCATGCGAAAGACGAACTGTATGGACAGTTGCGCGGACCGGCAGAAAACATGAAAATTCTGGCAACATCGTTCGCAGATAAAAAAACGGGCGGGAGCGGTCGCCACGAACCCATCCTGATGGCGATCGAATTTGGTAAAGGTCGAGTCTTCCATACTACACTGGGACACGCGGATTATTCCTGCGAGTGCGTGGGCTTTATTACTACACTATTGCGAGGCACCGAATGGGCCGCCACGGGTAAGGTAACGCTACCAGTTCCCAAGGATTTCCCAACTCCAGATAGATCCAGTTCACGCAAATTTGAGTAACAAGAAAGACTGATAAGACAATGTTTTCTCGACAATCTAAAATTTTGGTGGTGCTCGCCGTCGTGATGCTGGTGGGTTGCAAAGCTCGATTGAATGACGAGCGCAAGTTAAATTTAGGCTCTGGTGAAATTGAATCAGTGATTTTGAACTCGGTCGGATATGAGCAAGCGGTGACTGTTACCGCCAGCTCAACGGAAGCACCCATCGGAGCCCATGTTTATTTGATCGAGAACGAAGCAGAGGTCGAGCGATCAATTACTTTGGGAGCCGCCAGCGATAAGATCATTGCCCAACAACCGGCAGCGACGGAAATCAAATTTGTAGCGACGATTCCAGCGAACAAAGAAGCGGTCGTGCGTTTTGAAAACAAAGGTGCGAAGCCGACTGAAATCTCAATTTCGATCAAGAACTAGTTTAAGCTTAAACGCGAAAACAATTTAGATAGACATCTCTTAACCGGATGGGCAACGCCCCCGTTTTTCTGCCCCATCTTTGCGCCGCTAAACGAACCGAGTTAAGCAGAGCCCACGACGGTTTCTAACAACCCATGACTTGCTCGCGACTGGAATGGCGTGAACGGCTACGCGACAACAGATTTTGATTTTGCAGGCGGTACGGCTGCGGTCCTTCAGTGGAAACTCCAATCGATCAAGACTATCTTAATTCGCCGCGAGGAGAATCTGGGTTACTGCTGCCGGAATCAAAATCACTGCGGGAGTTTGAATTCGAGTCGTGTCGGTGATCGGTTTCATCGTGGATATCGTCAGCATCACTATCCATTTCTGCCGCAACGTCTAATTCATCGCGATGCTCAACCGAGAGAACTTTTCCTTGATAAGAAAGCATTTCCTCGATTCGTTTGAGCTTTCCGGGAAAGAACGGAAACCACCAAACGCGATAAAGTCCAATCACTCGCGTCATCGTAAAAATGGGTTTGTTCATTCGCGTCTTGAGTGATAAAGAACCAACACCAGCGAGAAACAGTTCCAAATAGTCCAGCGGTTCGTTTTCGGTTTTGAGTCCGATCAACTCGAACCGCTCGCCTTTGCCGCCCATCCGATTCAGGGTTAGCCCTGATTCGTCGATTCGCACTGACATGTGCGTGCGACTGTAAACGAAATTGCCAACGAAGCCCGTAAAGAAAACCAATGACATCACAATCCAGGTTCCGGTATTTACTGACGGCTCAAGGCTTCCAAGCACATGGCTGGCCCAACTGAACGGCCTAATGAACCCAGTGATTTCCAGCACAACTGGAATTCCAACAAAGGTTCCCATCAATCCAAACATCATCAGAAACTTGCTTTTCGGGAGATTGAAACGAAAAGCGATGTACCACACGAGCACGACTGACAAACCAATCCAGAACAGCATGTGCGAATTGAAATACGGTTCGTAAGGCTGAAAAACCACGGCTTTGATATCATCGGAAAGTATCTTTTCCAAACTGGTGATAGTTTCGTCAGTGATCCCTTCGACCCGTTTTCGAAACGAGGACAAAATCGCCAGCACGGCAAACAAAACTGCTGGAAAGATTGCCAGAATTCCGGGCAGATGATCGTAAAGCAAGATTGGCTTCAGCGGAGCAGGCTTTGTCATTGATTCTCAATCCAATTTAATTTTGACTTCGAGGTTGTTGCCGCGCAGAAAGCTCGCCCATTTGCAACCGAAACTTAAGCAACGCTTCCTCGCCAGATAAATTCTTACGAATTCAATCCTTATTTTCTAGCAGTCTAACAAACTTTTTGTGTATCCGTTCACGGACTATGCTTTTGAGATGATTATTCTCGAGACGCAAACGGTAAACACCCACGAACCAGACCTTGGCGAGCAGTTGGTGTTTCCACACAGACCACCAATAAAGGGGTTTCGTCGAAAACCAATTTTTATTGAGTCTTACATGATCGAGAAATAATTGTCGCACGCGAAATCGAGCGTCTCGCGACTTAGCTCCATGGGCTGTCGATTATAGCGACAGAAATTCTTCACTTGCAGCAGCAAATCACGAGGATGACAATTTCTCAATGGTCGGTTCTTCGGAATGTAGTGCGTCTGTAATAAGTATTGAATCATCTCAGGTCGCCATTCGAATCCGTAGACTTTGCACATGATATGGAACAGCTTGACGAAGTTCTCGGTCGTAGGATTTTCGACTTCGATCTTGTAGGGAATCCGTCGAAGAAACGCATCATCTACCAAATCTTTCGGTTCAAGATTGGTTGAGAACACCACCAATTGATCGAAGGGAACTCGGACTTTTTTGCCGTTGCTGGTGCTGAGGAAATCGTATCGTTTCTCAAGTGGCACGATCCAGCGATTGAGCAGTTCGTCCACACTCATGCGCTGACGACCAAAGTCATCGATCAGCAACAAACCACAATTGCTTTTCATCTGCACAGGAGCTTCACTAATCCCGGTTTGAGCGTTGTATTGAATCTCCAGTTGCTCCATCGTCAATTCTCCACCGACAACGATCGTGGGACGCTTGATGCGAACCCAGCGTTGATCAAACTTGGCGTCACTCAAGAATCCGTTTCCGGTTTCGGGTGGTGCCTCTTCATGTTGCATCGGATCAAATATCCGCACGATGTCACGATCCATGGTGATGGCGCGTGGCACCCAAATATAGGGCCCGAAAGCCAGGGTGATGCGTTCAGCAATGCTGGTCTTTCCGTTACCCGGATAACCAAATAGAAACAATCCGCGTCCGCTGTTGACGGCAGGCCCCAGTTTCTTCATCATCGCCGGATCAATCAACAGATCAGAAAAAGCTCGCTTCAAATCTTCTTCTGCGGGATGTTGTTTGGTAATCGTCTGTGCATTCACGGCATCGACGTAGTCCTCAAAGCACACAGGAACGGCTCCGAAGTAGGTGCAATAATCATTGAATTGGCGAGCTCGCGCACGTCCCATTTCGGTTAGTTTGCAGATATAGTCATTCATCGTAGCCTGGTTAGCGTAGCCGAGCAGTTGCTCTTGTTTCATCCGAACGATGGCGGCATCGACGATCTTGAACGTCATGCCAATTTGACCTGCGATTTGTCGAATCGAAGCCTCGCCTTTTGTGAGCAGGTACTTGAGAATCAGCTCCTCCACAATCGATTCAGAAACTTTCGCCTCGGCCAACGTTTCTGGCTCATCTGGAAAAAAATCTCCAAAGATATCACGGTTCTTTTCGAGCGATCTACGGACGGGCGCAGGACTTGCCGACGGAGACGTAGCGGTAGTCTCGCCAAGATGTTCGTGCGGTTTGGCCGACCCGCTGGCGAGGTTATTGATGCGGGACAACAGTTCATCGATCGTCGATTCGGATGATGAAGTCGACGGATGAGCTTGTGAAATGAAACTTTCATTGAGCATGAAAATCGCCAATCCATTTATCAAATTTGTGAAAGATTCTTCAACCGAAAATATGCGATAGCGGGCATCGGCAAAGCAAAAATTACCCGCAAAATCTTAGGTCAACATTGAAAGACGACCCAAATGGATAAGCAGAATTGGTGAAGTTTGGCGCGACTCAAATCAGTTGAAACTCCGATTGTGAGGGTCGATTGGATCACGTCACCGTAGACATTGCGTAGTGTCCCGACTGAGCGACGAAGCACTCTAAAACGGCGACCAACGCGTGAATCAGTGTATGGCAAAATTTTTTTGGAAATTTTTCGTCGGATTATGCGGGCGATGACTAGGCAAAGTCTGGATTTAACGGCGACTTGATGACGGTCCTGCTGACTGAATCGATTGAGACTTTTAATGAAATTGAACTGCTGGCGAAATCCGCTTTCATTTGGCGATAACCCT
>JBGSKR010000026.1:0-4602 GCA_041741135.1 Mariniblastus sp. | reverse complement strand
AGTCCACTGACAAGCGACTGAAGTTGAAATTTTCTTTTCTCCGAATCGTTTCTACGAGACTTCAATTGTCCGCCCGCATCAAGTGCGAACTGAGCGGTGGAGATGTCAATCGGCCGCTTGGCGATGGCGGCTAGCGCGGTCGTAAGTTCGTCAACTGTAGCGTGTTTGGCGTCGGGAAGCGGTTCAGCCGATTCGGAGTGCGAATTCTTGTCGATCGTTAACAACGTATTGCCTATTTCTAATTCGGTAGCAGATATCGTGGAGCTGAGGCGCATGAACTCAAATTGCGGTCGTCTCACACACGCTGTTACTTGTATTGTTTACTAAGTTGAAGCTGGAACCTCAGGTCCAGATCTTATCCGCCTCAAGCGAATTCGAAATAGGATAATCGAAATCTTCTCAAATGTCGCCTAATTGATTTAGCCATGTTTGTGGCGTACCATTAAGGATTAGCTTTCTTCAATCTGCCGATTCTCGACCCTAGAGAGACACGATGATTTTTGACCTCTATCAATTCGCCTGGCAAGCCTTTACTTCACGCCTTATCGCTCGACTGCAAGACGCCCGAAACGTTGGCAGGTATTGTTTGCTAACTGTAGTAACGGCGATCTTGTTCGTGGGAATATCCAACAACTTGTTCGCTCAAGTCTCGTCTGCGCCAATTTTGCCAACCGCCCCGTCGCCGCCAACGGCCCCAGAAATTGCCAGCGATGATTCTCCGCAGGCTGAAGCCACGAAAGAGGATGCCGATGACAAGAGCGACGAAGAAAAAAAGGAATTGGCTGACCAACAGACGATCGAAATTCCTGCTAATTGGAAGCGACTGGGAAAACGCGAAATCTGGATTGACTTCAAAGCGAAACAAGTTGTCGTTGGTGGAACGATCTGCCTGAACGAAGGCGCTCTCGAAATGTTTGTTTGCCCGGGAGAGTCCAAGGCCCATGAGTCGGTCATCGCTGCCAATGCACTTGCCTCGGAAGTCCACGCTTCGATGATCGCCCTGAACGTACCTCCGGGGCAACCGTGCCAATGGGACCCGCAGTACAAACCGGCTCATGGCCCTATCATTGATATTGATATTCTTTGGATGGATGAAAAGACCAATCAACTCATCAAGCGCTCCGCAAAATCATTTATCCGCGATACCCACACCGAAAAGGCCATGACTCACGACTGGGTTTTTGGTGGTAGTCAAATTTACGTTGATCCAGATACCGGAGAAAGAATTTACTACGCCGATGGTGGCGAAATGATCTGCCTTTCCAATTTCTCGACTGCCATGATGGATTTGACTATCGAAAGCAGTGATAGTGACGAAGGCAGAGTGTTCGAAGCTTTCACCGAAAACATTCCTCCGGTCGGTACCAAAGTTTACGTGGTCATGACACCCGGAAAACGGATCGGGCCTGATGGCAAATTGGAACCAGAAAAGAAAGCAGAAGTAGCACCGGTCGAACCCACTCAGCCAGAAACGACCGAAAAAGCCGAGCCTAAGCCATAGCCGTTTTGGTTTCAATGTACTCTTTAACAATCGAGTAAAACTGCCGAACCATGCCGCCGATAATTCGTCTGATAGCGTAAACAACCTCCCCAATTACCTCTACCTACAAACTTAAAAAAGCCGCCCGTGCAGGACAGAAAAAAAACTCAACAAGTCGATCACGAAATCGCCATCGTTGTCCGCGTTGTGCTTCCCAGTGACACTGTTGAGTTAGATCCGCTTGCCGAATTACAAGGTCTCGCCGAAACCGCCGGAGCGATCGTGATGGCGGGAATGTCACAACGTCGCGAGAAACCTGATCCCGCGACTTATTTAGGTAAGGGCAAAGTTGAAGAGCTTCAGCAACTTGCAGAGTTTCACGCCGCTGACGTCGTAATCTTTGATAACGATCTTTCTCCAGCGCAGAATCGAAATCTTGAAACCGAGCTAAAGCTCAAAGTGCTTGACCGCACTGAACTGATTCTCGATATCTTCGCCACTCACGCGCAGACTTATGAGTCGCGCCTGGCCGTTGAACTCGCTCAGTTGGAATATTCTCTGCCACGACTAAAGCGGATGTGGACTCACCTTTCCCGATTGAAAATGGGAGTCGGGATGCGCGGTCCCGGTGAGAAACAGCTTGAGACCGACCGCCGTTTGGTTGAAAAAAGAATTCATGATCTGAAAGCCGAACTAAGAAAAGTCGAAGATCGAAAAGAGCGAGAAGTCGCGTCGCGCAGTGGTACGATGACAGTTTCGCTGGTTGGCTACACTAACGCTGGCAAAAGCACGTTGATGAACAGCCTGACGGATGCCCGTGTGTTGGCTGAAGACAAGCTATTCGCAACGCTTGACACGCGTACCCGCCGCTGGCACCTACCTTCGTGGGGACCGGTTTTGCTCAGCGATACCGTTGGTTTCATTCGCGACTTGCCTCACTCGTTGATCGCCAGCTTCAAAGCGACTTTGGAAGAAACGCGGCAAGCCGATTTGTTACTCCACGTTGCCGACGCCAGCAGCCCCCAAGTCATTGATCAAATTCTTGCGGTCTATACGGTGTTGCAAGAAATTGGTATCGAAGAAAAAGACACACTGTTGGTGTTGAATAAGATCGATCAAGTCACCGATCACTCCCGCCTCGAATCGTTGAAGTCTCGATATCCCAACGCCGTATTGGTCAGCGCAAAAAGAAAAGACGGGTTTGAGAAACTTCATGAAGTCGTCAGTGCCGCGCTCAGTCGAAGTTTTCAGGACGTCGATATTGAAACTTCGATTGGCAACGGTCGACTTTTGGCTTACCTCGCTGACAAAGGCGAAATTGTTTCCACGCAATATGGCGAAGACACGGTAAAAGTTCATTGCCGCATTTCGCCGAAAGATCTCGGCCGCGTTGACACAAGTACTGCGGTGATTGCCTTCCATTCACCTTCCGGTTGGATTAACGAATCAGCGTCAGGGAATCCCGCATCGTAGCCACGGTTCCTAAACCGTGGACGAAAAATCGAAGTAGCCACGGTTGCCAAACCGTGGACGAAGGTCTGAGTAAAACGAAGATTCGGCATAATGAATTTACCACTCGCTGGCGAGAGTAGCTACTTCTCGGTGAAATGAGAATTGTGAGAACTCAAACTTTCGTCATTCATCCAACAATCTTCAGTTCAGCTCCTCATGCCTAGACGGACCCTTTCGAACAAGCGTGTGATCCTGACGGGTGCTTCCTCTGGGATTGGTTGGCATCTTGCCCGACAACTTGCCGCCGCCGGAGCCAAATTGTGCGTGACTGCCCGCCGCGAGGAACGATTGACGAAACTGAAAGCGGAAATTCAATCGCGCGGTGGAGTGTGCGAGTACGTCAGCGGTGATATTACAGAAGCCACAGTTCGGCGCCTCTTGATTAATACTACCAACGAAAAATTTGGCGGCATCGATCTGGTGATTAATAATGCAGGCATCGGAGCCATGGGGCGTTTCGACGAAGCCACCCCAGGCAGGCTACAACAAATTTTTGATGTCAACTTTTTTGCTGCGGCTGAACTCATTCGCGAATCGATTCCATTCCTACGCCGCGGCCAGCAGCCGATGATTGTCAACATGAGCAGTGTCTTAGGACATCGCGGCGTACCTTTAAAGTCCGAGTATTGTGCAAGCAAGTTTGCGATTCACGGTTTTAGCGATTCGATTCGGGCCGAACTGGCGCGAGACGGAATCGATGTTCTACTCGTTAGCCCCAGTACGACCGATAGCGAATTTTTCGACAACTCGATCGAAGACAAAACAGATCTTGACTGGAAGAAGCGGGGAGCCATGTCACCGGAGCAGGTCGCCGCGAAGACGATTTCCGCCATTCGGAAAAACCGTCATGAAATCATTTTGACCCATGGTGGACGATTGCTTGTATGGGCGGATCGACTGCTTCCCGGAATCGCCAATCGTATTTTGGCTTGGTCCAATCGATAATGGTTGGTGGCATAGGCTTTCAGCCTTGGTGTAGCTTCGGCTTTCAGCCCGTGATTAGGTTAGATGGCATAGGCTTTCCGCCTGTGAAATTGCATTTTAAGCAGAGATTAACGTCTTTGCTGTTTACCAGAATTCAGTTCAAGAATGTCAAATGAGAAACGGCTGCTGACGGAGATGATTTTGCTGGCGATATTTTGTCCCGAGTTTTGAAACCACCCTTGGCAGCTATCCCATCAGTCAGTAAAATTCGTATCTTCATGGGGCTGCCAGCAAGGCACCCGTAGCTCAATTGGACAGAGCGTCGGTCTACGGAACCGAAGGTTAGAGGTTCGAATCCTCTCGGGTGTACTCCATAAAGCCTTGCACTGCAAGGCTTTATGTCATTTACAGGCAATCTGAAAAAAGGAACACACAAGGCTGTTACAAAGAATTACAAAAAACAGCCCCCTTTGGACGCCGTACCTGTATCTCTTGTAGCCACTTTTCACCGTGAGAACGTCGGCATTTAAAAAAATTGCTCGTTAGGCGGGCAAGCTCTCTGTGGCTGTCGAATTCGAAGCTACCGGCTTTGACAGGCATCTCTCTAACCTGCTTCGCTGTTGCGTTTTGCCAATTCGGCAGCGATCTGTGCCGCCAAGGCAAAATTCTGGTCGGCAATGCTGATG
>JBGSKR010000025.1:0-4112 GCA_041741135.1 Mariniblastus sp. | reverse complement strand
GTTTACTAAACGTTTGGGCAAGAAGCCGTGGTTTAAGCGTCTGTTGAGCTTGGCTTTCGTTGGTCCGTTCCTAAGAAGTATCTTCAACGTCGTTTCCGTTTACCGAAATCGAATCGGAGTGTTGGTGGCTTCGGTTGGGTTAAGTGTGCTCGTGAACATGTTTTTTCTGGTTTCGATCTATTCGATTTCGATCGGGATTCTGCAAGATGCACCGAGTCTCGTTGATCATTTGGTGATCGAGCCAATTGTCATGGTGTCAAATACCATTCCGTTTCCTGGTGGATTGGGCGGGATGGAATTGGCGTTGCATCTGATGTATCAAGCGTTCGATTGCAACCATGGAGTCGTGGTAGCATTTACGTTCCGCAGTTGCATGTTGGTCGTGTCGGCGATTGGTGCGTTCGTATGGTTTTTCCATCGCGCACAAATGCCAACTGCTATTTCTGAAATCTAAATAGTTTGGCATGATTGGGCGATGCATAACAACGCCTCGTTGACCACAGAATCTTTACCGTCCAAATGGAAGCAGCACGTTTGGTGGATGCTGTCATTTGCTTTCGTGGGAGTTGGTCTCGTCGTTCATCAGTTTGATTTCTGGCTATCCAGGCCGGATCGACCCGACTGGATGCCAGGCGATCTGATTCGAGTCGTAAAACTTTCCGAGATTTTCGCGCACGGATTCGGCGTTGCGCTGATTGTGCTTGGGATTTGGCAGTTAGTGCCTGAGAAGCGTCGCTTCTTGCCACGACTGATTCTCTGCGCTGCGTTGCCAGGTTTACTCGTTCAAATTCTCAAGCTGACGATTTCTCGCGAGCGTCCGCTGAAGTTTTGGAAGTCGGCAACGGAAATGGCTTTTCCAGAATCGGTCAGCGAAACTTGGAAGGGTTGGATGGTGAATGGAGAATTCAATGTTGAGTATTTGGCTCAGTCGTTCCCTTCGGCGCATACAACGACGGTTTGTGGATTGGCGATCGGGATGAGCTGGATGTTTCCGCGAGGAAGCATTTTGTTTTTCTCAATTGCCCTCTTGGCCTCGCTGCAACGAGTTATTTCGCTTTCGCACTGGGGAAGTGATGTTTGCTTTGGGGCCGCGATCGCGTTTCTGTTTGCGGGCAGCTTGATCCAGAACTGGGGTTTGGGATATTGGCTGGGGCGATGGGAGGAAAGAGCAGGGCGAAACCGAGGCATGATGTCCGACGACTAATTTCATCAGCCGCCAGCGCGCTAATGTCCAATTTGTTCGTCGATCTCTCATCGTCAGTAGAACCGTGGTTAAGGCTATTCTCCAAAAGCGTAGAGAGCATTAAAAGTTCGGATGTATACCACACCATTGGAGATCGCTGGCGAGGAGGTGGTTTCTTCTTTTAAATCCAGTTTCGAAATCAATTCGAACTTGCGACCGGCTTTCACGACATAGACGAATCCATCGCGACTGGTGATGTAGATGCGGCCATTGGCGGCTACGGGAGTCGAGCGGTGATTGCTGGCGAACAAACGCTCTTGATAGAGGATCTCACCGTCCTTCGCATCCAGGCAAACCAGCACGCCTTTCTCATCGCCTAAATAAACGAGGCCGTCGTAGATCAAGGGAGATGCAACGTCGGGAGTGCCACGATCCATCTGCCAATGCATCGAGTTTTCGTTCTTTGTCACGTCGCCGCTGAGGCTAGTCGCAAGTGACAACACGGGACCGCGCTTGGCGGTCGGAACCACGATCATGCCTTCAACCGGCGTTGGCGAGGCGACTAATCTCAGGTACGGATTGTACGAGTCGCCTTTAGGGTTAAAGCCACCACATCGCCAAAGTTCCGAGCCGTCGGCGAGAGAATGACCAATTACGAAATCGGCACCATGGGTAATGAGAAACGCGCGATCCTCGTCACGATAAATGCACGGTGACGCATACGAATGCGTGTTCTCAGCAACGCCATCGGTGAGTCGTTTGTGATACCATTTTTCGTCACCCGTGGCGGCATCGAGAGCGATGACATGACCAACGGAGGTTTTGGTTTTGCTGCTCATATCTCCGTGGATAAGCGCAAGATAGATGATGCCCTGATCGAGAATCGGCGTCGAAGTCATGCCGAACTGAATGTCGAATTTCCCGTACTCGGCTTGGAGATCCTTCTTCCACACCAATTCGCCTGCCACCGTGAAGCAGTGTAGGATGCCGTTGCTCATCATGACCCACACGTGTTTGCCGTCGGTGGAAGGGGACGGGCTGGCTGAGTTGGCGCTATCGCGAGAGTTTTGGTTTTTGCCGTCGAGTTGTTTCTTCCATTGCAGTTCTCCGTCGATGCCGAAGCACATTAGGAACATCGATGCGCCATCATTGTCACCCTCGGTGGTAGTGACGAAGACCTGGTTTTCCCACACGATTGGACTGGCCCCTCCTGGGCCCGGCAAGGGAATTCGCCAGCGTTGATTTTCGGCGGTGATCGAATCGGGGACGTCGGTTTCGTGGCTGATGCTGTCCCATTTTGGGCCGCGCCACTGTGACCAGTTGTCGGCGGTAGCGAATGCGGTAAAGACGATAAAGTTGAAGGCGATCGTGGCGATGATGGGTAAGATTGTTCGCATGATAATCAAAGTCTTCGAGGTTGAAGGTTGTTGGCGCCGGCAGTCACATGACTTCTGCGGTGACAGACGCTCGGCCTGTTGTATTGGTTGTAACTATTCTAACAGTTCGCCACGCGTGCGGGGGCGAAGGCTGTATTGATTTACGTTTTTGATTAGACTGGGGGCAATGAAACGTTCGCTTCCATCTGTACCGCAAATGTACCGCAATGTTCGTCGCTGGACGGAGATTGTTTCCGTGCTCAGCAAGTATGGACTCGCTGATTGGCTTTCGCGTTTTAACGTCGATTTTATCACTAATTTGCTGAAGTCACGCGAGGGTGGCTTGCAATCGCAGCTCACCCAACCGGCGAGAATTCGGTTGGCACTCACCGAACTAGGGCCAACGTTTATCAAGTTTGGCCAATTGCTAAGTACCCGCGCGGATTTAATTGGGGCGGAGTTGGCACAAGAACTCTCGAAATTGCAGTCGCATGCTCCTGCAGATTCTTTCACTCTGGTTCGACAAGTCGTCGAAGAGGATTTGGGCCGTCCGTTAGAAGAGGTTTTTGAAAGCTTCGATGAAGTGCCAATTGCTTCTGCTTCAATTGGTCAGGTGCACCGTGCGACGCTACTAACGCAGCAGTTGCTTTCGGAAGATGGCCAAGTGATGGACTGGCCGGAAGAGATGTTGAAGCCAGCGTTGATGCACGAAGATGAACCGCTGGAGTCGTTCGAAGTCGTTGTGAAAGTTCGGCACGCCGGTATTGAGCGTGTCGTCAATACGGACCTCGATATTCTGACCGGACTGGCTCACTTGGCCGAACGGTTAGAAGATTTCCGAAACTATCAACCGGTCGCGACAGTGCGAGAGATCTCTCGAACGATGCGGCATGAGTTGGATTTCATTCGCGAGCAGCGGAACCTAACACAGTTTCGAGCGATCTTTTCGAATGATTCGAGGATCGTCGTGCCTCAGCCGATTCCAGGATTGTGCTCGTCGCGAATGCTGACGATGCAAAGACTGGAAGGAGTTGGAATTCGTGAGTTGCGTGATGCCCAGCAACCAGATATCGATCCCGCCGAGCTTGCGAGGGTTGGAGCGAATCTTTATTTGGAAATGATCTTCAAGCACGGGTTTTATCATGCTGATCCGCATCCAGGAAACTTGTTGATCGTGGCAGGTGGCGCGATCGGAATGCTGGACTTTGGGATGGTCGGTCGCATCAGCGAGCGATTGCGAGAGGACATCGAGTTCATGTTGGCGGCGATTGTAAAGCAGGATGTGGCATTGCTGACCATGTTGATTAAACGGGTCGGTCGATGTCCGGTCGATTTGAACGAGTCTGCGTTCGCCAACGATGTGGCTGATTTCGTCGGGCACTATTCCACACAATCGCTGTCGCATTTCGACATGAGCGGCGCACTGACAGATTTTATTTCGCTGGTTCGTCGGTATGAGATTACATTGCCGAGTGAAGCATCGATGCTGATCAAGGTGCTGGTCACTCTGGAGGGAACTGGCCAGTTGATGAATCCCAATTTCAGCTTGATGG
>JBGSKR010000024.1:0-3599 GCA_041741135.1 Mariniblastus sp. | reverse complement strand
GCGGCTGCCTACGATCGCTATTGTCGAGACTTAATGCGCGACCCGTATTACATGTGGCTGCAGAAAGGATCACGTTGGTTGTTGGTTTACGCTGTACATGCTTTGCTGTTCTTGGTAGCCGGGTTCGGGCTGTCGTTCTGGCTCGCTGAGGCAACGGCTGCAGCACGCACTCAGTTTACGGTTCAGTTTTTCTTTTGGACGGTCATCATGCGAACCATTTACACGTGGCATGTGACGTGGGCGATCAATTCGGCGACGCATCTGATCGGCTACCAAAATTACGATACTCGTGAGGACAGCACCAACCACTGGTTGTTTGCCTTACTCACCAACGGCGAGGGTTGGCATAATAATCATCACGCCGATCCACGGTCCGCACAACATGGGCATCGCTGGTGGGAACTGGATCTGACTTATCGGACGTTGGCCACGCTGGAAAAAATTGGGTTGGTAAAGAATCTGGTTCGTCCAAACCACAAACGTTTGCAGCGGAAAGCCGTGTGAGGTAATCGGATTGCGACGCTGGCTACCTTTGATCGTTCAGGTGAGACCATTCAGTCGCGTCAATCGCGAGTGGTGGGCTGGCGTAGTAGAAACTCTGATCAGTGCTTTGTTGTTGCTGTTCGGTGTGATCCTGCTTGCGCTTTCGTTGACTTTGGCCGTGCTCTATTCGACGCCCGACGGATTGTATATTTCGATTGGGCATTTTGTCCTGCAGTTAATGGTTGCAATTGCCCTAATTTCGATCGGTGCCTATCGAATTACCTGGTTGCTGTGGAAGGTCGGTGTTTCTGCTGAACGCCGAGGCGCGATTGTCTCTCGTGCGGGCGAGATCGAGCTGGTGAACGAAATTCGCAAACGCCGTGAAGACTTGCCGACTGTTCCCAGCGATCGGTATCCAATTCAATCCGGCGAGAAGTTTCGGTTTCGCTTGACTCCATCGCCACGAAATGTGTGGGGACTAAGCACTTCTGGAACTTTTACAATCGGCTTTTTAGCAATCAGTACCATTCTCATTTCGACTTCCGTTGCGGCTTGGCGACAGGGCAAGTACGATTGGCTGGCGATCGGCGTCTCGTTCCCCATTTTGTTGGCGACAGGTTGGTCCAGTTATCAGTTTGTTCGCCAACTGCTCAAGCTTACTGGAATAGGCCCCACCACTCTGGAGGTTTCCGACTATCCGTTGCTGCCAGCGAGTCGCTTGCGGGTTTCGCTTTCGCAAACTGGCCGAGTCCGTTTGCGATTGTTGGAGGTCGTGCTGGAGTGCGCCGAAGAAGCAACGTTTCATCAAGGCACGGACGTGAGAACCGAAAAAGCGATTGTATTTCGGAAGCGGTTGTTTCGCCAACGAGGAATCAGTTTATCACCCGGCAAACCATTCGAAATGGAGTTTGACGTTCAACTGCCTGACCACGTAATGCACTCGTTCAAGTCCGCTAACAATCGCGTGCAATGGAAATTTATCGTCACGGCTCAAGCCAAACAATGGCCCGTTCTCATCCGCACGTTTACCGTGGCCGTCCACCCACCCAATGATTTTGCTACCTTGCGTGGCGGACGAGGTCGAGCATGAGTCATCCTGATATCGAAATCCGTCTCGATAAAATGCGTTACCAACCCGGTGACATTCTCGTTGCCGAGTATTCGATCGCCATCAATCGCGTAGAGGCTCTAAACTCAATCATCAGCTTAGAGGCGTCGGTACTATGGGAAACGATGGGCAAGGGCGAATCGGACATTGGCGTCCATTTTTTTGAAAGAAAGAAATCGTTCACACCTCAAACCATTTGGCGTCCGCATCGAATCAGCACCGTACTCCCCGCGACACCGCTCAGTTACGATGGTCGTGTGCTCAAGATCGGCTGGTTCATCCGCGTCCGTTTGTTTTTCGAAGACGGCCATAAATCAACAACGAATGAACCTTTTCAATTGGGCAATGTTTGTTTTTTCGAGCCACTCGCGCCGGAAGCCACCGAATCAGAAGAACCAAATTCGTCGCCTTCGCACTAAACGTCTGTGAAAAAAATTGTAACCGTTCACGGTAGTTTCGGTAAATATCGTTGATCGACGTGATAAGTAGCCGAAGTCGTGAGACTTCGGTTTAGTCATTTTGTTGAATTTCCGAACTCTCACGAGTTCGGCTACCTTCCGTGAACGGCTACGAAAAATTTTCGTAAGAAATAGCTTTACCGCTTTCCAGCCATGAACCCTTTTTGCACTCAGTTTACGACCTCCATTCCTTTTATTGACGAATCTGCGATTTTGTCGAGTGCAATCGAGCGATTTGAAAACGCGAATTGGTTTGGGCAAATTGTGGGGCCTCATGGTTGCGGCAAGTCGACTTTGGCTCGCGCGATCGCGAATTCAGATTCAATTCGTGGTGAATTCGGCTGGACTCGCGTGCTTATTCTCAGACGAATAGACGTAGTGAAAACGTCGTTGCAGGAACTGGAGACACTTGACCTCGATTCCGCTCCTCAAGTTAACCAGCTCCGAGGGTTGCTATTGCTCGATGGCATCGAAAGTGTCAACCCGTTTCAGCGCTGGGCACTGTTTCGAAATTGCCGCCAACGAGAGCTGGGGTTGCTGGTGACGACTCATCGCCCGTTATCGCGCGTGCCGATTGTCGCGACGATCAAGCCCACACTTTCGATACTGCAAGTGTTGGTGGAACGATTGCTGAGTCAGACTCCATCGACCATTCCGGCGGAACAACTGCAAGCCACCTTTAACCCGCAACGACTCGAGACGGTTTTTGCGGTAGTCGATGGCAATCTTCGCGAGGCCCTGATGTTGCTCTATGACGATTACGAAAATTTGAAAACGCGAAGCAGGGAAATCGAATCCTAAAACTCCCAGTACAGCCATTTGTGGAAGGTTTCGTTTTAAGATCGCAAGTGAAAGACTCAAAGTCAGTCCTCGCCGATCCCCAAAAAATTTCACCGATTAAAGCGCCATCGCATTTTTCACATCCTTCAGCGCCGTTTTGGCGGGTGCATACGCTGGATCGATTTTCAACGACTGATCAAAATGGTTCAGCGCCGACGTTAGATCGTTTAAGGCAACACACACCAACCCCAACGTGAGACGTAATTCTTCGAGGCAACCAATCTCGCACTCTAGTCCTTGTTGCAACGTCGCTTGAGCAGCATCCAAATCACCCAGCCGAAACTGCATCGTGCCAAGAAACAAATAGCCCGTCGCGTCGCGTGGATCGGTTGCGATCTGTTTCTCAAACCATGTTTTGGCGGCTGCAAAATCTCCACGCGCGCGATTCAAGTTGCCCATTTCTCCAAAAATGACATCGCGTTTTTCCGGCTCGCAGATTTCAATCGCGGATTGAAACGTCGAATCGGCTTCTGCATAACGAGCTAGTTGCCAATAAGCGTGACCAAGATCAATCAGCGCTCGCAAGTTCTTCGGTTCACTGGCTAAAATTTTTTGGGCCAGCGAGATCACCGTGGCATGATGACCAGCATCCGAAGCACTGATGATGGCTTGCTGTTCAGTGGATAATTTTTTGGCGATCTTGTGACTCCCGTATAATCGTTCGTGAAAACCTGTAGGTAGGTTGGACATACTTGTCCGACTAATACGCC
>JBGSKR010000023.1:0-4460 GCA_041741135.1 Mariniblastus sp. | reverse complement strand
ATCGACGGTCGATGATCTGGAAAAACAAAAAAATCCCCGCCCAGTCGTCGGGCGTGGTGCGCAATGCAGGCTAGAGAGGCTCGAATCAGGCAGAAGACGATCGGGAGAAGAATCGCAGAGGCCAATGCGCCGAAATCCCGGTTGGCATTGCCGAACATCAGCGAACCGATAAACGAAAAGAGACAGCCGAGTATCAGGACGAACATTTCACGAATGGCGACGATCATCATTTGTGTGTGTAACCCAACTAATGGTGCTTTAGCGCACGAACGACGCCGTTCACCGGGCCACGGCGAACGATTCCACATTTTAAAACCGCTCGGCTCCGCGGCTCAGTGTTCATCCGATGGTTCGCCGCTTAGGGCGTTCGAGAACGCAAAGTTGCTCCACCTTGCAGCAAAACAGAAGTCGAATCCATTCACTCGCCAATGTCCCCACACACGAGCTTCCTCCATTTCAGCGTGACATTATCTGCGGATGGAAGCTGAACTTTTCCGGCTCCAGACAAAACACGGTATTTGAATCTGAAAACGTGAGTGAGCGCTTTCGATTGTTCAGCAGGTTGTGGGCGGGCAGAAGTCCGCGGGGCCACCCTCTGTGGGCGCGAAATATCGATTGTGGGCGCATGTGTAGAAGGACGACCACTTACACGCGCCGTAAGTCGGAGGCGCTCAGCGTCAGCCTGAATTTGATGTCATCTTATCCATGCCCTCGAACGTGAACTTTAGTGACAGCGTCAACTGAATGGGTATAATTTCGGTGCCAGTTTTTTTCGCATCTCTTATCAGCAGTTTGGAAAGCTGTTGAAAAGGCGGAGGACCGAACCTGCATTGCTACACATTTCAGTCGCAGAACGGGGCAACATGGAAATCGAAAGAACTCCGTCAGAATTAAAGCAACAACCTCCGACTTCACAAGAAGAGGGGAAGCGGGACTACTCTACGCTGACTCGCTCTATATTAAGAATCCCATTGTGGATTGGTTTCGCCTATCTTTGGTGGATCGCAGAAGCACCATCGATTTGGTTTCAGTTGTTCGGGATTTTCTTCGTCGTATATGAATCCTTTATGTTGTTTGTGTTTTTCCCACGGCGTAAATGCACGTGTCCGTTTTGTGCTGCGTCAGTGATTTGCGGTTCCACCGTTTGCTACCGTTGTCTCAAAGACATTCGTTCGTCGCCTCCAAACACTGAAATCGCAATAGACCAACGATAATCAAAACAAAATACGAGACGATTGATGCTTCGTAAATTGCGGCGTTGATTCAAATCAAACGTCATCGTTGGCTTGTGCGTTCTGTGTCATTCAGATGCGATCATCCAGAATCTGAACTGACGACTGGTGCCTGCCGCTAAAAAGAAAGTCAAACAGTCCCATCGAATTCGCCTTGAAATTCGCTTATGCCAATACAGCGACCAGAGAATGTCAGCGTGCTCGATTCTTTGCCGCCTTTCAGACTACGATATTCACCGTCATCTGCATGTCACGTTCTTCAGCAAGTTACAGTGGCGATTACCCGATTCGCCTATTCCTTCTTGCGTTTCAAAATCAGTCGGATCTCGTCATCCATAATTTCTTTCTCGAATGACTATGGCGGAAGAAAGTCACGAAAATGCTGGCCTTCGAGCCCTTGCCCACAGTATTTGAGGGCAAGCTGAAGTTCGTCGTCTGCAAGTTTGTAGATTCCGACAAACCAGAACACAACGATCTGGTTTTCCACGTCAACAATGCGATCGAGGTTCTTTGCGCCACGTTCTTTGAGAGATCGATATGGGTTGTCCTTTTTAGCTGCAGGGATCCCAAACTCGAGCGGTTTTAGCCATTCTCTGGCTACGCCACGACCGCTCATTTCGAATTGCATACCAGTCACCTTCACAAACACTTCAGGCAGCGTTTTTGCGGATTGTTCGTCAGACGGAATGTAAGCGCCAATCGGCACCATTCTTGACATCGACTGAATTGCTGCGAGTTTCCATTCGCCTTGGAACGGCTTGTATTCTTCAGGAATGGCTGACGAATCGGTCTCTTGGGCAACTCCAAGAGTTGCGAGGTGTATCAATGCGAACAACGTTGCGAGTCTCATGGATCAGCCTTTATAGGCGAACGACAGCAATCACCCGGCTGCGGCGAGTGACGTGGTAAAGTGTGAAAAACGCATCACCGCAGCTCCGGTGCATTTTATCATTGTCATGCCATTTCACCATGAGTAGTAATAGTCGCGGAGATTGCCATTTCCAGTGATATACCAGTTGCAAGCTTCACGACCAAACGCCCAATCCACCTCACCGCGTACGGTGCCAGTTCGCATCAGACCACGATGCGCACTTGTAAAACGAACAGATCGCACATCGCCTGAACCCGATCCTTCAGCGAAGACCGACCATTGCACGGATCCATCACTGCGTCGCAATTGCACGACTGCCGAGACGCCTTCTGCCGTTGGGTCGTAAACTTCGAGAGTACATGCACTCCAAATTTGCGTTGATTGGTCGGGTTGGCGACCGTTCACTGGCGACGTCGCGGTTCCATGAAAAGGGCCATCGTCTAACATCGGGCCGACAGGCAAAAGATACCATCCGGTGATCACGACGATAAACATCATGACGGCCAGCCATGTCGAGTTCCGTGAGAGCTTCAGCTGGACCATAGAGTATGACCAATTGCGATCTATGCGTCAGGCGATTAGCCGCCGTTTGGATCACGCGTAGAAATTTTCCGCTTCGTGAGTGATCTGCGACCTTGCAGAATCAATCGAGGTCACTCGGCGCCCTTCGGGAGTTTATCGACAGGCCCGACGCTTGTCACCTTGATTTCGCCGTGGGACCATGCCAGCTGAAACAATAACGGCGGTTGCGCGTCGTCAACGCTCATTGTCCACGCCTGCGATTCACTGATAGCTGAGCACCCGCAGAGAAACGGCAACTTGCGTTTCGCATGAGGCATGAGTCGCTGCAGTTCGAACAACAAATGCCTTGAGCTTCGTCTCGAATGGACCTCATCACCACAAGCGCACTCCGCTCAACCCTGATCGTCACTCCGCGGTCTCCGTCCGCACTCGCGAAGTCAAAGCCTAAATGGTTATCCGCGATCCTTTTATTTTAGGACGCCTCGATCGATTAATTCCTGTCGCGTGACGTCTTCTCCTCCGGCAATTGTAAGCAACGCGCGAAGTTCATCAGCCGACACAGAATCGGAAAGAAAAAATGTTTCGCCATCAGCAAAAACAACGTTTACGCCACCACGATGATGCCCTGAAATCTCTCCATTGCTGAAATCGTCATTTCGAAATCTCATTGTGTCGAAGTCAATGTCGAGAGGTTCCGTCCAAAATGTGCTGCCAGATAAGAATTCGACTACCAAAATCGTGTTTTTCAAACCATCCGTAATCTGATCAAGTTTCACTGACCGGTTCAGTGGAAACGCAGTCCCATCACCAACGACGACTGTGTAATTCACTCGCTTTCGACCCGTGTCGCAACTTGGACATCGCCATGCTGATGGGCAGGGATCAAGGGACATTTTCCTCGGATTATCCCCGCCCTTGTCGGTGACCGTGACGGGGGTTCCGTCGATCAACCGTTTATTTTCGGCAGAGTTCCATGGTAAGTCTGGATCGTAGTGGTTTTGGGAGGATTCCATATACATTGGGTAAATCAGCGTTCTCCAACTTCGCGTCGGCGTTCGATTCACGTCAGTTTCGATGCCCACTGGAAGTGATCCAAATGTCGAGGTGTAGTTGTCTATTGCAAGCCCGAGCTGTTTCAGGTTGTTCTTACACTGCGTCGCGCGGGCTGCCTCTCGCGCGGACCGCATCATAAAAAAAGCGACCGCACAGATTAGCGTCAGCACTAAGACGCGAAGGGGCCAAGTGGTGCGGGAGTTTTTCACTGACACCTTCCAGTTGGATAACGACCCGCATCAGCAGGTTGCGGGACAGGAATTTCCAATGTGAAAAAATGAACCACCGCAACTCTGCTGCATGGTACGCCCAACATGGGCGTTAACTTGTGGGGTGCAAGTCTCTTATACGAAAACGGGACTCAATAAGGAGGCAGTATGCCAAATATTTTCTTCTGAGTGAAGTACATTGCGAGGGCAATTGTAAGCTCCGGCCAGCCAGATTGGCGGCTGGGTTTTCGGCGCATCGGTCGAGGCCCCACCGACGCAGTTTAGTTGTATCGGTGAGGGATCCCGGAATATGATAGGAGTCGCTCTTGCAAGCGTTTATTTCGTTACGCGATTCAGCGTCGATTCAGTGAATCTGTCGCGTCACTGGCTGTCGGAAAATCGACTTTGCAACCAGAGGATAAATGCAGCCGAGAAGCCAGTTGCTGCGCCCACAATGGCGGCACGAATCCAAATGTCGCCTCTTCCAAGAATTTCTTTGGGCAATAGCGAATAAACCAAGCCCCCCATAAAGATCGACAGTATGGCGTACGGCCGTGATGCCCTGCGCGGCTT
>JBGSKR010000022.1:0-4661 GCA_041741135.1 Mariniblastus sp. | reverse complement strand
GACTGTATTCGAGCACTCTCGGGTTAGCTGCGGTGATGGCTTGCATGAATTGGGGAGGCGTCTCAATATCCGGTTGACCAATATTCAAATGATAGACCTTGGTGCCACGCTGCTTCGCCGCTTCCGCATAAGGCACCAGTTTTCGAATTGGCGAGGCAGGCATCTTTTGGGCACGTTCAGAAAATGAAGGCATCAGTGTCTCGAAGAAAAAAAGCAACAACGGATAGTAAAGAATCGACCCATCATCCGAAAACCGGTAACTTTCTGCAACCTCGCTGCAAAATTCGTTAATTATCAAACAAAATGTGCCTCAACTCGTATTAAAGAAACTGGGTGCCATCGGGTATCATGGACAACAGGTTGATTGACATGTCAACTCAATTTAAAAATCAACTAGTGGATCAAACGATCCAAGTAATTTTCTTAAAGGCATAACTCCATGAAACGAACGATTTCCCTTCAATCGCTGTTGGCACTTTGTTTGACGCTAACTCTGACCAATGGCTGCGCTGCCCAAGGTGGTTCCTTTTTTGGTCAAAGCCCATCCGCGCAAAACGTCAGCACGACAGCCAATCCACAAGATGGCGTCGCGCATCCTGCTTTGCTTGATCCATCTAAGGCAACCGAACAGGCTCCGGAGAATTTCAAAGTTAAGGTCGAGACTACGAAAGGCGATTTTGTAATTTCAATCGCTCGCGAGGCTTCTCCCAATGGTGTCGATCGATTTTACAATCTGGTAAAGATTGGTTACTTCAAGGACATCGCTATTTTTCGCGCTGTTAACGGCTTCATGTTCCAATTTGGCATTCATGGCGATCCAGCAGTTAGCGACAAATGGGCCGAGGCCAACATTAACGACGATGCGAATGTAGGGGTTTCCAACGTGCCCGGAACCATCTGCTTTGCAAAAACAGGAGCCCCCAACAGTCGCTCGACGCAAATGTTCATCAATCTGGGCAACAACAGTTTTCTCGATGATCAGGGTTTTACGCCTTTTGGCAAAGTCACCGAAGGCCTCGAAGTCGTGGGGAAAATTAATACGGAATATGGTGAGAATAAGGGCGACGTGCAAGGCGAGTTCAAGCAAAAGGGTAACCAATACATTCTGAAAAAATTCCCGAACATCGATTTGATTAAGTCGGTCACCATTGTTGAGTAGTGGTACCTGAGTTCGACCGGCCTGTTGAGAATACAAAAAATGGGCAAGTGGGGTGAGATTTGAATCGACAGACTGCTACGACGCAGCAGTGTCGTTCGAAGACGCATCCCGTAGCGATTAAATGTCGGTAGAAAGCCGAAACCCCACCCAACCCTCGTCCCGTCGGGACGAAACGTCGCCACGATCATTGCCGCTAAACGCGAGATAACGTCCCCTACGGGACGCATGCTCGAGAGGCTGATTTGTGCTACCAATATTTTGTCCCGACGGGACGCTCGCTTAACCTACTCTCCGAGTCAGTGAATTTCGTTGATTTTGGATTTTCATCAGGCCACCCTACGACTTCCATGAATCCACTTGCCGAACTTAAATCTCGTTTCCTCAAACCTCTTTCTGCGTTGGCTGATGATCCTGCTGAATTGCTCAACATGATTCGCCCTGCTGGTGATCCGAAGTTTGGTGATTACCAAGCCAACTGCGCGATGCCGCTTGGAAAAAAACTCGACCGATCGCCACGTGATGTTGCTGTCGAAATTGCGGCCCAGGTTTTTCTCAACGATCTTTGCGATCCACCCGAGATTGCTGGCCCGGGTTTTATCAATCTGACGTTGCGTGACGACTGGATAAAAAAACAAATCGCCACTGCCGCCAGCGATGAGAAACTGGGCGTGCAACCGGTTGCCAATCCTCGAAAGTTCATCGTCGATTACTCATCGCCGAACGTTGCGAAACCGATGCATGTTGGGCACATCCGTTCGACGGTCATCGGCGATGCAATTGCCAAGATTTTAAAATTCGTCGGTCATCAGGTGATTACTGACAATCATCTTGGCGATTGGGGCACGCAGTTCGGCATCATCATTTACGGATACAAACATTTTTGCGACGCCGAAGCTTATCAGCGTGAGCCTGTCAGCGAACTTGGACGACTGTACAAATATGTTCGCAGACTGATGGACTATCACGCGGCTATTGCCGACCTGCCCGAACAGCAATCGCAATTGCAATCGCGTCAGGAGGCACTCGCAAAATTAAAATCTTTTCCTGAATCCGGTGATAAGAAGGTTGATAAGCAACAGCGCAAAGATATTGCGGATTTGGAGAGCAAGATTGCCGAAATGTCGAAAGCAATTGACGAACTATCAGCAAGAATTTCGGCGATTGACGCCGATCCACAACTAAAACAACAGGCCGCCGATCACACGAACGTAAATCAAGCCGTGTTGCTCGAAACCGCTGCCTTGCACGAGGGAGACGAAACGAATTTAAAACTGTGGCACGAGTTTTTGCCATTCTGCCGCGTCGACATTCAAAAAATCTACCAGCGACTCGACGTTCAATTCGATTTCGAGCTTGGCGAAAGCTTTTTTCACGATCAACTTGCAGAAGTCGTCGAAGATTTTGAGAACAAAGGATTTGCTCGGGTCAGCGACGGAGCCGTTTGTGTGTTCATGGACGGATACGATTCGCCGATGATCATTCAGAAAAAAGATGGTGCTTATCTGTATGCGACGACCGACCTTGCTACGATCAAGTATCGCATCGAACAATGGAACGCCGATGCGATTTTGTATGTCGTCGATCATCGTCAACATCAGCATTTTGAGAAAATCTTTGACGCGGCCAAACTGTGGGGCTACAGCAAGGTAGAGCTAACTCATGTGAGTTTCGGGACCGTGCTGGGCGATGATGGTCGGCCCTACAAAACTCGCTCTGGCGACACCGTGGGACTGGAAGGACTTCTCGATGAAGCCGAGGATCGGGCTTTGGCGATCGCCTCCGAACAGAACCCTGAATTGACCCCCGAGCAACAGCAGGCGATCTCTCGAGTCGTCGGCATTGGTGGACTGAAGTATGCCGACCTCTCTCAAAACCGCGCGTCGGATTACAAATTTAGTTACGACAAAATGCTGGCACTGCGTGGCAATACCGCGACGTATTTGCAATATGGTTACGCGCGAGTGCAAGGCATCTTGCGAAAGCTGGATGTCGATGTTGACTCACTACGATCGGCGGCGACCGAAGTCGAATTTGAAAAACCGATCGAGCGTCAATTGGCGGTTAAGCTGATTCGTTTCAGTGAAGCGCTCGATGAAGTCTTGATCGATTACAAGCCGAATGTGTTGTGCAATTATCTGTTCGAGTTGACTCAAACGTATTTTCAGTTTTTCGACCAGTGCTCGGTCAAAGATGCAGGTAGTGAGTCACTGAAGAACAGTCGCCTGCAATTAAGCGATCTTACGGCACGAACGATTAAAACCGGATTGTCGCTGTTAGGAATCGGCGTGTTGGATCAGATGTAGAAAGGTGGCATCGGCTTCTGGGCTGTGTTGGATTTAAACCACAAGCTGGAAGCTTATGCCACAGTCCACAGTCGCCTCTATTCTCCGTGGGCTTGATGAGCCAATCCTGCAGCGCCGACATAGCCGGCATCGGAACCGAGTTGAGCAAATTCGACCACTAACTTTTCAGCGATCACCGGAAAGACCAACTTCTTCGCCGTTTTGGCAACATCACGCAAGAACTGTTCGCCTTGACGAGAGCCGGTGCCACCAAAGTTCATGGCACCGCCGAGAATAAAAGCGGCGGGGTCAATCACGTGAGCGAGGATTGCGATTCCGCGACCGAGATACACGGCGGTTTCTTCAATCAAACGAATCGCCAGTTCATCACCAGCGGAGGCGGCTTCCGAAATCATTAAGGCGGAAAGTGGAGAGTCGTCTCCCATCTTTTCGGACAATAGAGAAGGAGCGTGAGCGGCAGTGAGAGCTTCCCGCGCTCGATCGACCAAGGCCGTCGCGCTAGCGTAAGCTTCCAGATGGCCCGTTTGACCGCAGCCACAAACACGCGCACTTTGGCAACTGTCGATCGTCACGTGTCCCAATTCGGCTCCGTGACTGTTGACGCCATTGATCGAAAGATCTTCGACGATGATTCCGCCGCCAACTCCGGTTCCCAGTGTGAGCAACACCATGCTTTGGTATTGCTGGCCACTGCCAACCCAAAATTCTCCGTAGGCCGCAGCACCAGCATCATTGGCCAGAGTCACAGGTTTCTTCAGGACATCCGCCAACAGATCACGAACGGGTGCGTGGTGCCAACCGGGAAGATTGGTGGGCGTGAGAACCTTGCCTGCTGCAATATCCATCGGACCGGGCGTGCCCAATCCAGCGGCGGCAACGTCAGCCCAAGTGAATCCGTGCTGCTTCAACAAATCATCCAGTTCTCGCCGTGCGGTTTCGAATCCTTCTCGGGGAGGTTTGTCGGGATTGGTTGGAAATTTGGAGTTGGCCACCACTTGGCCAAGATTGTCGACGATCCCGATCTTGATATTCGTGCCGCCAACATCGACTCCAACGAATAGTGGTAAGTAAAACGAAAGCTTGGAAGCGTCTGGCAGATTGTTGGAAGTTGGGTGTAGGTTGCTGAGATTAAGCGAGGTAGTATAAATCGGATGGTTAAGTGAGTCGAGTATGAAATTGATGTAGGCAAGTCGAGTTGA
>JBGSKR010000021.1:0-5721 GCA_041741135.1 Mariniblastus sp. | reverse complement strand
GTTGTGTGCTCGGATAGGAATATCCAAGCTACGGGTTGGAGTTGTGTGCTCGGATAGGAATATCCAAGCTACGGGTTGGAGTTGTGTGCTCGGATAGGAGCATCCAAGCTACGGTTTACGGTTGGGTGCTCGGATAGGAATATCCAAGCTACGGGTTAATGCTCAGGCAGCGCGGCGTTTGGTTTTGGTTGCACCAGCGATTGCCTCGGCGGAAACTTGATTGACGACTTTCATGCCCAATGAATCGATTTCCATGATGTGTTTGTCAACGCGACTGGAGAAAAACAAGTACGCAATCAACGCCGGAATCGCGACGGTCATGCCGGCGGCTGTGGTGATGAGTGCTTGGCTGATCCCCGTTGCGGTAACGGCCTTTGCGTCCGTGATCGTGGTTCCACCTGCGGCGATCGAATCGAAGGCTTGAATCATGCCCAGCACGGTTCCGAGCAATCCCAGCAGCGGACAAACGGTGGCGATGCCATTGATCAGTCGCAAATATTTTCGCAACCGATTCGAGGTGCGTTCGCCTTCGTCCAACACGGCCTGTTCAACCTCGACGGCCGAGCGACCCCATTTGAAAACGCCAGCGCGAAAGACGTTGGCGAGCGGGCTGTTGTTCATTTCGCAGATCTCGATGGCGGATTCACGATCAAGTTCACCGTCGCGGAGTTGTTCGAGGAAGCGTTTGCTAAACGGGCCAGGGATAATTCGGCTTTTTCGCAGGCTGATCATGCGTTCAAACACAAACACGACCAAAAGGAAAGAGCAAAGTCCGATCGGTATCATCAGCGGACCGCCACTTCGAATGATGTCCATCAAAGTACGTTGCGCTGTTACGGAACCGGCGGCGTTTTTCGTCGCGGCTGCCGACGCATCGGCTTCGTCAGCGGGAATCTCGAAGCCCGTTTGTGGTGCGCTGCCGGATGGCCCATCAGTCTGCGAAAAAGCGTTAGCCGATAACATGCCAAGTATTGCACCTACAAGGCAAGCAAACCCAATCCAGACGGCGAGAGAGTTGGTTGGTTGGCGTGTGATTTGATTGGATGGCATGATCGGTCTCGTAAATTTCCAAAATAATTTCGTTGCTTGGATATTCCTATCCGAGCATAATTCGTAGCTTGGATATTCCTATCCGAGCATCCTCAACGCGACGGACAGGAATGTCCATCGTACAAAAGTTGTCGTCCGACCTGCTCTATCTATCCTGCGTATCTGTCGGTTCCGTAGTTTGAACTTTGGCCAATCGACTAACGCGGTCGAGTCTTTTCTGAGCCGCTACTGCATACTGGCTGTCGGGGAACTGCTTGATCAAACGGTCGTAAAGTTTTTCTGCATGTTGCCAATTGCTTAAATGCTCCTGGCATTTTCCGGCTTGATACATTGCCGCACTTCGCCAATGCGAATACGTGAACATCGAATCGACCAAGTGATAGGCCTCAATGGCTTGCGGATACTTTTCTTGATGAAAATAAGTTTCAGCAATTCGCCACGCCGCAATCGCAGCGGTCTCCGTCGCTCCACCAGTCGGTGAATCAATGACTCGCTGGTAGAAAGTTCGACAATCGGTTAGTTTGCCTCGTTGTTCCATCGCGCGGGCGATCACGAAATCGAATTCGTAGTGAGCAGCAAAAAGTGGAAACTCTTTCTTTCCATTGGTTGCAATTTTTTCGGCTGCCGGCCAACGATCTTGTTGACCGGCGCATTGAGCTTGACGCAGGCAAACCCAAGGCTGCAACGAATCCGCCAAATATTTGTTCTTGCGGAGAGCCTCTAGCACCTTGGACGCCTGTGAATAACTTTGTTGACGATAAAACGATTCCGCCAGCCAGTATTCGGTTTTCGCCCGTTGCGGCGGATCGATCAATTCGTTTTGCAGTCGTTCCATCGTTGCCCGGACAATCTCCCAGTCACCGTCGCGAGAAGCGATTTCGCCTCGCAAGAACAAAGCTCGCACGCGAATCGAATCGGGCGTTGCGTTGCGATCTACGAGACCATCGATGATGGCCGAAGTCGTCTCAAACTCATCACGGTCAAAACTGGCTTTGGCAACTCGGTAAGCCGCATCGGGCCAATACTTCGAATCAGGATGATTAGCGACAAGCTCTTCGAATGATTTCAGACTAGCCGCCTGATCGTTGAGATCGGCGTGGACCCAACCCAATTGATAGAGTGCTTCACCGCGCGCGGTTGCAATGCTGTCTGGAAGTTCAAGATACTCGTCCAGCAAAGTTCGAGCCTCTTGCAAATCGCTGGGCTTCCCGATTTTGTGCAAGGAGTAAGCTCGACGAAGCCTTGCGATCGGAGCCATTTCCGTTTCCGCAAATCGACGCACGACGATGCCGTACATCTGAGCAGCCGATGCGTGGTCGCCGGAGTTGGCGAAAGCTTCAGCGCGAACCATCGCGGCCGCCGCTGTAAACGGGCTGTCGGGAAACTCGGTTATCAGTCGCTCGAACGCAATCAGCGCCACCTCGGTGTCGCCCGCTTCCATTTTCAACCAAGCCAATCCGGAAAGCGCAGTGGCGACGATTTCAGGCGAGTTGTGCGAGGTGGCAAGATCGGTGTAGCACTCAGTAGCGAGATCGCTTTGATTGTTTTGATTCGCTTTTTCTGCCAGCCATGATGTCGTTTCAAGTAGCGCGGATTGCTCGGTGTGCTTTGCTTTCAGCTCTCGCCAATTCTGCGCGGCTTCAGCCCAACGTTCTGTTTCGGCGTAGCAAATCGTTAGCTCGGTGCGAGCTCGAATGGCGTCAGTGAGAGAGTTGGTCGCGTCGTTGGTAACGTCGGCTTTTGAGTGAGTCGCGTCCTTGACCAGAATGGAAACTGCTTTGGATTTGGTTGAGGGTTTGGTCAGTTGGAGGAAGTTCTCATATTCGGGAATAGCTGCTGCGAATTTTTTCTGTCTGAAACGGGCGTTCGCCAAGGCGATGTGTGCGAGCGGCTTCAGTTCATCGCTTGCGGCGGCGAAGTCGATTTTTTGAAGCATCGATTCGGCGGCGGCAAAGTCTTTGAGACCAAGCTGACTGAGCGATGCCAAGTACAGCCAATTTGCGCGGTCGATCGCGGATTTGTTTTCATCGACGTGGATATCGTCGGCTAGCAATCGCTGAAAAATATCGATCGCCAGCGAGTAGTTTTCGGCTTCGAAGGCCGCTCGTCCCGCTGTTTCGAGCACATCGGCTTTGAGGTGGCTGTGGGGGAATTGAGTGATGAACTGTTTCGCCAGTTCTTCGATCGTTTCGGTTGATTGATTGGACTTTCTCGCGAGATCGATTTTCAAATGCAGTGCGTCATCGGCCCATTCGCAGTTCGGATATTCGATTAGCAATCGATCAAGCCACTTCTCCGTCGTCTCGAGATTCTTTAGATGCAACGCTGCAATCGCGGCATCGTAATAGATTGCTGATTCGAATTTTGCGTTTGATTTGTTTTCAACAGCAGCTTCGAGCAGCTCGAAAGCCCGCGCGTGATTTTGTTCGGCGATGTAGGTGCGGGCCAGCCAGTAGCTCGCTTCCGATTTCAGCGCTGGATCAGTGAGATGATCGAGCGCGGTTAACGAATGGCCTTGAGCGGCTGGCAACTCGTGTCGATTGAGGTAGACCGTGGCGATTTGGAGTTCAGCTTCGCCCAGCAACGGATTGTCGGACTCGGCGGCGATGGATTCGTAAAATCGAAGCGCTTGGTCATCGGCTCCTTGTTGCTGAAACGATTTTCCAAGTGCGAGTCGATTTTGGTTTGCCAGGTGACAGGTCGGATAATATTGGAGAGCGGTCTCTAAGGCACGCTGAGCAAGTTGCGGTTCGTCGCGTCTAAGCCGAATTTCGCCGAGATAAGAAAGTGCGAATTCATTGAGTGGGTCCTGCGGATAATCACGCGCAAAAATTTCGAGCATCCGCAAAGCTTGATCGTTGCGACCGAGTCGAAAAGCGGCTTCGCCCATGCGGAAAGTCGCTTGCGGAAGGTAAGCGTGTCTAGGATTGCGAGCGATGAAAGTTTGATAAGCGGTGTAAGCGTCCGCAAACTCGCCCGTTTGCACGAGAGCTTCACCGAGAAAGAAATGGCCAACGGCGGCTTGCTCGGAATGCGGGTAACGTTTGATCAGCGACCGAAACGTGATGATGGTTTCGTCCCACTCGCCGCGCGCGTAGTGCTCGGCGACTGCGATGGATTCTTTTTCCAGCTTTACGAGAATTTGATCCGTTTGTTGGCCGAGGTTGAGACTTCCAATCTGATTTTGAGCCAATACATAAACGGGCGCTGGCGCGAGCAACGGCGCAAATGGGCAGGCGTAGCCGGCAGAGCAGAGCAGCAGCGTAGCACCCGTGGCCGCAACAATCGCTGCTTGATTGGCAACTCGCGAGAAGATTTTGGATGGACGACGCATATTTTGGCAATCTTCGCTAAGTTCGGTAGCGCATTGGCTGGGTTCATCAGCCCATCTGCGGATAATCGATACAATGGGTATCGACCGGATCAATCATCAGAATCGACCCGATTTAACACGCTAGCGAGAACCGCTGATGAAATTGACGTGAGACAGTTCCGATTGGCGAAGATGGGAGATTTCCTTAAGAAGCAGCGTCTCTCCGAGTCACTGAGTTTGTTTCCGGAATTTTGTTGAAACAATTTACAGTTGAAGTTCGCCTCTTCCCCGATCCTCGGCCACGGACTACACTGCTATTGAGAACGAAAGCGTTCCCATCGGACAAAACCTTTTCATTTCTGCTTTTTCAGTCTCAATAAACATGTCGAAACTCGAACCCATCGAAGTCTCGCTGACGCCCGAACAACGTTTTTCTGAATACTTGCGCAGCCGCGGGATGCGAAATACGGATCAGCGGCAAGAGTTGCTGAAACACGTTTTTTCCGAGCACGATCATTTTGACGCGGATCAGTTGATCGAGCAGTTGCCCAAAAAAGGCAGCCCCGGACACGTTAGCCGACCGACCGTCTATCGCACCTTGGGTGAGTTTGTGGATGCCGGACTGCTCAGAAAGTTTCAGCTCGACGGTCGCAGCGTCTACGAACATGATTATGGCTATCCGCAACACGATCATCTTTATTGCACAAAATGCGAGAAACTGAGTGAGTTCCAAAACGATGATTTGCTAAGTTTGCGAGATTCGATCTCGCGAGAGCATGGATTTCAGGTCCAGAGCCACCGGTTGATTATTTCCGGTGTTTGCGAGAAATGCCGTCAAGTCCGCCGTCGGGTGAAGCGAAAAGTCGATTTGATTTAGGCAGGTAGCTACGGTTGCCAAACCGTGGTTTCTGGATTTGTCACGCTCTGGCGAGAGTAGCTACTTACATTACCGTTTGACAGAAATTCTGTTCCTTCTAAAATGAAGTTGGCAGATATCTCTAAGTTCTGCTTGCGACCAATCCGCAATTTTGGATTGAACTGAGTCCATTTCTAAATCGAGTATGTTGATGATTGAGAGTTCACCCGTGATATTGATTGGATTGTTCGGTACGCATGAAATGATCATCCTTGCGAACGTTTTTTTGGTGCTTTTTGGTGGAGCCAAACTTCCCGGTTTAATGCGGAATCTTGGCCGCAGCGTCAACGAATTCAAAACGGGCATCAAAGAAAAGCCAACGGATTCAAACATCGAAGACGAATCGGATCGGTAACTCGCTTTTCAGTCGAATTTTTCGAGCTGAATTTCTTCAGTTGAGTTTTTTCATTTGAGATTAAGCGATGTTGCCAGGCGGAATTGG
>JBGSKR010000020.1:0-5065 GCA_041741135.1 Mariniblastus sp. | reverse complement strand
AAAAGGCACGAAGCAATGAGAGCGAATTTATTTACCAGCACAAAAATAACGACTCGCACGAGTGTTGCGTTGATCACACTGATCGCAGTCGCGGTTGGAGCTTCCTACGCTCAGGCGGACAATCGAAAAGCACCAGCAGTACCACTAACGGCGGCTGGACAGAAACTTGAATCGCAGTACGCGTCCATGCTCAGCGATCTGAAAGCGGAGATCGTCAAATCTGTCCCCAATTTGCCGGAGGACAAGATAGCTGCTTTCTCGAAAGCCCGTGATGCCGAGCAACCCGCTGAGGCCGCCGTCAAGGCAGCTTCAAAGAAATTGGGCACCGTTGGCTCAGCCCAAGCTTTGGTGGCTCATGCCAAAGGCAAGTGGATTGGTGGAGCCGACAAAGGCATCGCTGCCGCCGAAGCCAAACTTAAAAACGCAACGACCGCCGTCGAACGCGTTGAAGCCGAAAAAGAACTTGCCCATTGGCAGCAAAACCGCGCCAACGGCGTCGCTGCACTTAATGAGCGTCAAAAAAATCTCGACAAAGCCAAACTAGACGAAACTGAATTTCGCAAGAACCTCGAGGCCGCTCGGAATGCCTTAGCGGAAGCGAAAGCCAGATCGCTCGCGGCACTGCGTGATCTAAATCTTGACTCGACTCTGAAGACTGACAAGCTCGACGCCAAACTTGCAAAGTTCGTTGTCCTCGCAGAAACGACTCCAGCCGGAATGGCAAGATTCGCTCAGCAAAGCGAATCGCATGAGCAGTTGGTCGAGAAATTGTTGACCGACAGCGATCTGATGCTGCAAATGACAGAAGCCGACGGAGCCAAAGGTGGCAACTATCCTCAAGCGATGCAGATTTACACCGACATCCAAAAGGCCAGTGACAAAGCCAGCAGTACCGCTTCGGGCGGCGCGCTACAGCGATTGGCAGTTGCAATCAGCCTCGAACACGCTGTTCCAATTCGGCAACAAAACCGCGCGGTCGACACCAATGCTCCTACAACCATTGACCCAGTGGCTCGGTATCTTCATTACGAAGATGCGTTCCTCAAGGGCGAACTCGATGCGGGCTTCAGAAACCTAACCGTCTGGGATTACCGGATGGTTGTCGATGGCGACGAACCGGATGAGATTCTGGCATGGGGCCGCCAAATGCTCCGAAACTATCGCCCCGACCAAGTCACCACCGCTGATTATCGCTGGCGATACGTAGCCATTGTCGGCTCGGATGTCAAATATGGTTCGCAAGACAATCAATACGACAAACCGGAACTGCACTCCTTCCAAAATATCCTAATGAACGGCGGCGTATGTGGTCGTCGTGCGTTTTTCGGTCGCTTCATTTTGCGTGCCTTCGGAGTTCCGACCATCGCTCGTCCGCAAAAGGGTCATGCCGCGCTGGCTCATTGGACTCCCGATGGCTGGGTCGTTTGCTTGGGTGCCGGTTGGGGCGGTGGATTTGTAAAGGGCGAAGGCGGAAAGCGTGTCTCCGATCTTGACTTCCTCGCGATCGCTCAAGCCCGTGCGGTGAAAGATTCTTTCATGCAAGTCAAACGCGCTCAGTGGATCGGCGATGTAATGGGCGAGAAGCGTGCCTTTGGTCTCCTCTCCAGCAATCCTGAGTTTTGGAATATTGTTGCACTTTACCTTCAACGAGCGATCATCATCGACGCAAAAACGGTAACTTTGGACGCGGTCGGTGAAGACATCGGCGAAGCGAACGAATCGAAAGTCCAAGAAAAGATTCAGGCCGCGAAGCTTGCCGCTGAAGACAAAAAGGTTTCGGTTGGTGCCGGTGGAGTCATCAAGATTCCAGCCGCCGCCACCAGCAAGCCAACCAACAGCACTGGCAAGATTGCTTTTCTTGACAGTAATCTTGGCGGAAAGCAATTGCACTACAAGCGCACGGGTGGGCACGAGCCGTTTGAATACACCTTCGAGGCGCCGGCCGCTGGCAAGTATGCTTTGACCTCACGAGTGGTAACACCGAGCTGGCGTCAAAGTTTGCTGCTTTCGGTGAACGGTGCCAACGATGCGATCAACATTGACTTGCCGTTCACCGTTGGCATGTGGGAAGAAACAACACCCATTGAAGTCACGCTTGTTAAGGGCAAGAACGTTCTTACTTTCACACGCGAGGGAGATGTGAAAGGCGTGACGATCAAAGATTTCACTTTGACGCCGGTGAAGTAGCTTTAAAGATTTAGTCCCACAGTCCGTGGGGCTTGTTGATAAATCAACGGAGAGTGCAGTGAAATGTTCGCTGCACTCTCTTTTTTCTTTTGCTCAGCCACTCCACCGCTCCTTTCGGCTGACCGTTAAAACAATTGAAGCCAGCCGAGACAATTCAGATCGTTTTTGATCTCATCGAGAACGGCAGAAATCTGCTGTCTTTATTGCCTCTCGTCCGTTAGAATGTGGAATTCGGCTGGCTAACGAATTCTTCGCCACTGATCGACAGTCTACCGAGAAAGGGTTGGTAGAGGTGCTTCAATGAGCTTGCAAAGTCATCGTGAACTTGAAACGACTCAAAACAAACTGCGACTTCTCGAAATGCGTTACGAAGCCCAACAGGATGTAGATGTTGGCGACCAACACACCCGCGAGTTAAGCATGAGATCGCTCCGACGATTGATCAACCAGTTGAAGGAAGAAATCGCTCGCTTTGAATCGCGTATTTTGACGCGATCAGGGGAGCAGTGACGGCTGGGCATAATAAATGTGTCAAGTACCGTTCAGGCCAAATAGGCTCAACGCCACGACACGATTGAGCCGCCGAGCAATTCTTGAGGGCCAGCGGGGGTTTCGATGATAATCGCGCCAGAGTCTGCGATGCCGCGACAAATCCCAGTCACGCGGGTGTTGCCCGTTTGCAGGGTGACTTCTTTTCCGGTCAACAGACAATGTTGCCGCCAAGCGTCGAGTGCGAATACGCCGCCCGCACATTCTTTCAAAAACGTTTCCAAAACTTCGATGAACATTTTCAAGACCAACAGCCGGTTGTGCATCTGGCCGGAATGGTCGGACAACGAAATGGCAGCGGCTCGAATCTCGGCTGGAGAATGAATTGGAGAAACGGCTAGTGTATCGACCGGAGAATCACCTGGAGAAACTGCCAGAGTATCAACCAAAGAATCAACGGAAGTCTGGGCAAACGAGTTATTGACATTGATGCCAACACCCACGAGGGCGAGGTGCCGATGAGCCGAGGGGACTTCGCAAAGAATACCGGCGAGCTTTCTACCAGCCAAGTAAACATCGTTGGGCCATTTGAGGCCGAGCACTAGCCGAGCTAAGACGTTTTGTGAGGCGGCTTCATCTTGTATTCGCTCCTCAACCGTACGCTGAGAAGTATTCTTGTCTTGCAAAACGGAGGAATGATAGCGGCAGGGCGCAAGCCCTCCGGTTTGTGACATACCGACGTTACCGGACGGCTCGCGCCGTTCCGCTACGAAATGCTTCACTGCGTTATCCTCCACCGGCGTAAAAAAATGCGAACTCTTCGCCGGAGGTAACTCCGACAGAATCGCACCACATGCGCGCAAAACGGCCAGTCCGGCTAACAAGGGAATTAGCATCTGCCGTTCGGCAGACAGATCAAGCTTTTGCGTATCGATGATCAGCGTAAACGTTAAACTGCCAGCCGACGACCACCACACATTCGCACCGCGTCCGCGACCTGCGGTTTGTGTTTCTGCGTAGATCAAATGGGGAACGGGAAGGGATGGTTGAGCATCAAGCTGCACGAGGGCGACGCTGTTCGTGGAATTGATCATCTCGAAATGGGTCACGCCTTGCAGAAAGGTTGTACCCACCAATGAATCGAGGTCCGAGGCGGTAATCGGTTGCATGACGGGCTACTCCATCTCGATCAGCAGGTCGCCCGTTTCGACTTGCAGTCCAGCGGCAACGTGAACTTTCGCGACGGTGGAGTCACGTTCGGCATTGATCGTGGTTTCCATTTTCATCGCTTCCAGCGTCAGCAACTTTTGGCCCTTGCTGACCTTATCACCGGCAACCACCGAAACATTGACGACCATTCCGGGCATCGTCGAGCCAACATGTTTCGCGTTGTCGGCATCGGCTTTGACACGCGTCGAGACTTCCGCATCGAGCGACAGATCAACCACCGAGACATCGCGGGGTTGACCATTGAGCTCAAAGAAAACCGTACGATGTCCGTCAGCATGGCCTTCGCTGACAGTCAGGAATTTGACGATCAGCGTTTTGCCTTCTTCGATATCCACAGCAAATTCTTCGCCGTGCGTTTGACCGAAAAAGAAAACGGGCGTCGGGATATCGGAGACGTTGCCGTACTTTTGGTCGTGAGCGACGAAGTCTTTGTAGACTTTGGGGTACAGCAAATAAGTCACGATCTCGCGTCGCGTCGGTTGGCGGCCGAGGAATTTTTCGACTTCGGCTCCAGCGGCGGCGAAATCTGCGGCAGGCAAGGATTCACCGGGGCGACCGATCACGGGGGCCTGATTTTTTAGAACACGTTTGATCAATTTTTCTGGAAATCCGCCCGGAGGTTGGCCCATCATGCCGCCCACCAGATCGATGACCGATTGGGGAAACGCAAACTCTTTTGATTCGTCCAGAACGGCTTCCGTGGTGAAATCGTTGGCCACCAAAAACAGCGCCAGATCGCCGACGGCTTTCGAGGTTGGTGTGACTTTGACGATGTCGCCCAATAATTGATTGCAGTCGGCGTAAGTTCGACAAACGTCCGACCAGCGATCCGCCAGTCCGAGTGCTTGAGCTTGAGCGAATAAATTCGTGTACTGCCCGCCGGGCATTTCATGGTTATACAGGTCGGCGGTCGAAGGCAGCACGGTCGTCTCAAACGGTGCATAAAACTCGCGGGTGCAGCGCCAGTACTCGGCGATCTCGTCGAGCGAGTTTTGATTCAGTCCGCTCTTGCGATCGGTGAAATCGATGGAGGCGAGAATTGTGTTGAGGTTTGGCTGCGACGTGTTGCCTGACATCGGAGCCATGGCCAAGTCGGCGATATCGAGATCGACTTCGGCACCTTTCAGAATCGCAGCGGCTTGAATGCCAGCGGTATCGT
>JBGSKR010000019.1:0-5017 GCA_041741135.1 Mariniblastus sp. | reverse complement strand
AGTGCGGTGAGATGCTCGGTGGCTGGAAGTACGCCAACGTAAAGGACGGCAGTTTCGCGGAGTACTTCCATGTCAATGACGCGATGGCGAACTTGTGCTCCATTCCCGATTCGATTTCGGATGACATCGCGGTCTACTGTGCCGATATGCTTTCCACGGGGTTCATGGGAGCCGAGCACGCGAATATTCCGCTCGGGGGTACCGTGGCTGTGTTCGCACAAGGTCCGGTTGGATTGATGGCAACCGTTGGTGCTCGTTTACTCGGCGCGGGGCTGGTGATTGGTATTGATGGTATGGCGAACCGTTTGGAACTCGCGAAGCAATTTGGTGCTGACGAGACGATTGACTATAACGCCGTCGACCCCGTGGCAGAGATTAACCGCCTCACCGATGGTCGGGGCGTCGATTCCACGATCGAGTGCTTGGGAGCACAGGCGACTTTTGAAATGTGTGTCAAAGCTACCCGCCCCGGCGGCACGATTTCAGTTGCAGGATATTTTGGGCATGGTGACAGCGTGGAGATTCCACGCATCGAATGGGGAGTCGGGATGAGCGACAAACTGATTCGGACTGGTTTGTGCCCAGGTGGCCGCGAACGAATGTCACGACTGTTGCGGCTGTTGGAGAATGGTCGAGTCAATCCAGCGCCTTTAACGACGCACACATTTCCGTTTGACAATGTCGACGAGGCAATCCGCATGATGGAAACGAAAGAAGACGGCATCATCAAGCCTCTGATTGTGTTTGATTGAGTCGCATGATCCGTTGACGGAAGAAGAAAGGCAGTTTGTCCAAGTTCCTCGCCCAGCTTCGATCTAGGCCGATGGGGGAATTTTTAACAAGTCTTACTGCGGACTACTTTTTCTCATTCAATGATTTGGCTTCGGCGTCCCATTTTTTCGCTCCAGCATCATCACCAGATTTCGCGCAGGCGATGGCCAAATGTTCAATCGTTTCCTGATACCCGGGTTGGTTCGGAATGCCACTGGTGGACTGAATTTTTTGCAGGCGTTGCCATTGGTCACGCGCTTCGGCCCACTGTTCCGCTTGTTCGAGATTTAAAGCACGATCACGGAGGATGCGTCCAAATTCGACATGGCTTTCGCCCAGATTCTTTTCGAGCCACGGCATAATCGAGGCAATCGCCGCTTCTGACTCCGCATGCTGCTTGCCAAACTGGAGAATGACCGACTGGTTCTGAATCGCAGTGACGTAGAGCATCGAGTCTTCACCTTCGAGACGTTTTGCAAGTTCGACAGCAGTAGCGATGATTTGATTCGCTCTTTCGCAAGCTCGAATTGTTTGGTGCGCAAGTATACGTCGCCCTCAAGCAGATGAACTTGCGACAGCTCGATCGAAGGCGTTCCATGAACTTCGCGAGCGATCGTTTCGGCGGCTTCGAGCAAAGCAAGTTCCTCCACGGTATCATTCAGCGCTCGATAGACTCGCGAGAACGAGACGCGCATGTTTGCCATTGTCGGCGTGGGTTGGCCAAATACTTTCTCGTTAGTCTCGATCGCAAGCTGAAACATCTCTTCTGCTGATTTCAAATCGCCGATTCCAAACTGAGCTTCCGCAAGATTAGCGACTGCTTCACCGTAGAAAAAATGGTCGGTGGCGCCAATTGCTTCGAGACTGGATTTGGCATTCATCATTTTCGGCAAGCCGGCTTGCCACTGTCGATTCCGCAGTAGCTCGTTGGCTTCGTTGAAATCTTTGCGGGCGGCAGCCCATTTGGTCTGTTCAATGGGGCCGGCAGCGGCCAGCCATCGGGCTTGTTTGAGAAGTGCCGTTGCTTCCGCCATTCGCCAATGGCTTTCACCGTGAGCAGTGCGAATTTCCGTGGCAAAATAATCCACGACCTTCGCCAGCTCATCATAGTCTTGAGTTCGTTCAAGCAGTTTTGAAAGCGAAAGAGCACTCGACGCTGACGCCAAGTGAATTTGTTTTCCCACCGCTTCCAGTTCCTGTTCCGACATGGTTCCACGGAAAGTTTCACCGCCGTTGTTCAAACCCTCCATGATTCGTCGGTCGATATCAAGCGTCTTTTTGATCGCCAGAATCTTATCCTCGTCCGATGAGTTCGGATTCTCAGAAGCGTTGTAATTCTCCATCCGTTCGGCGAGCAAGTCGGTGATTACATCTTTTGACTGCGTGTCGCGAAGAAGTTCAAAGGCTTCGGGGGGCGCGGGCGACTGACAGGCAACCGAGTGGTGCGAAAGAAAAAATGGGCTGAACAGCGCGACGGAGATCGCGAGAACGAGGTGATAAGGCGATAACATGGCAGGTGACTCGGGGCGAACAGAGGTGGTAACGGAGCGGTTTGAACGACCTCTGTTCTAACACAACCCTTTGACTCCGTCACGAGCGTTCGAAAACGGCTTTTCGCAATTCCGCAGAGAACGAATCGCTCGCGTCCAACACGGCTTGAAATGAAACACGATCAAAGATGTAACACTTCGTCGGTTCGATTGCGACCACTGACGCATTGCGCGGTTGCGATTCGAGGATGGATACTTCACCAAAATGTTCACCGCTGGACAACTGGGTAATAGCGATGAAGGTCTCGCCTTTGGCTTTTCGTACCTCGACGCGACCGCTCGCGATCATGAAAAATTCTTCACCGGCATCGCCCTCAGCGACAATGGTTTCGCCTGCCTGATAATCCCGCTCGGAGGCATGTGGAGCCAGTTCCGTCAATGTGCGCGGTGTCAAATGTTTAAACAGCTCGCTCTGGCGGAGGAACTCACAGATCGCTTCCGTTTGTCGCAGATCAGCATCGGTCGTGATGCGTCCGCCAACCATGTTCACAATGCGGTCGGCAACATCCAGAATGCGATTGTCGTGCGTCACGATCATAAAAGTGCAGCCCGCCGTGTCGGACATTTCGCGAAACAGTTCCACGACGTCCCGCCCCGAAGTCGAATCCAGTGCGGCAGTCGGTTCGTCGGCGAGAACGAGTTGCGGGTTATGAATTAATGCCCGCGCAATGGCCACACGCTGTTTTTGCCCACCGGAAAGCGCACGAGGTTTGTAATTCATCCGCTTCCCCAATCCGAGCCGCGTTAAAAGTTTTTCAATCTTTGGTTTGGCTTGCTTGCGGGGCATTCCAATCAAGTCGGTCGCCATTCGCACATTCTGAAAAGCGGTTAGCGAATCAAACAAATTGTGTGCCTGAAAGATGAAGCCAATTTTTTTTCGCAGTTTTTTAACCGAAAACGAATTTAACCGACGTAAGTCTTGATCGAGAATTTTCACATTCCCAGCTTGGACCGTCCGCAGTGTTCCAATCAAGGTTAGCAAGGTTGTTTTGCCAGACCCCGAAGGCCCATTGAGAAAGACCATCTCCCCGCGACCAATCTTGAGCGAATTGTCAAACAAGATTTGCGTTTTCGCTTCCCCATGCCCAAACCAATGTTGCAGATTTTCAATTTGGATGACCGGCGAAGTAGTTGAATTTTTGATCATGGTGATTTTCTCAAGAAGGCAAAATGAATCGGGTGCTCGCTATGCTGCCGGAGGCCGCAGCGACATTGGACATTGTCGCTGCTTTCTCCGAGAGCAAAGCGTTTTAGTGGAATCAAATTGGCGTTAAATTTCTGGCTTCCGAATGTTCAGGTAATTCAAAACTTCATGCGAACAGGCTGGCAGGGTCGGTAATCAACAGCTTTCGCAAGGCAAACAGTCCTGAGAACACACACATCGAAATGGTCATCGCAAGGATCAGCAAAATTCGCGGCGTGTTCAAGAACAATTCCAACCCCGTTCCCCAGTTGGTGACCTCAAACGCCAATAACGCAATGATCATTCCGGGAAAAAACGAAATCAACGCAAGGAGAACTCCCTGGAAAACCACGACCGCGGCGAAAAACAGTGGGCCACAGCCCATCGCTTTCAGTGTCGAGAACTCACTCAGGTGATCGCGAATGTCGGTCGCCAAAACCTGGTAACAAATTCCCATGCCAATGATGAAGCCCAAGATCGTGCCGAACCAAAACACTAATCCGATCGGTGTGTTCTTGCTCCAAAATTTTCGATCCGAGCGAATGAAGTCACTTCTCGATTCCACGATGACATGCGAGCCCAGCAGATTTTGCACACGTTCAATGACCTCGTCGACGTTTGCTCCTTGCTGACAACGAATCAGGCCATAGTCGACTTTCGATAGCGGATCACCACGTCCACGTAGGGGAAAGTAGCGGGCAAAGTTTCCGGGAGTCATGATCAAATTGCCATCGTTTGAAAAATCGATTCCATTCTCGAAAAAGTCAATCAGTCTCACTTGTCGCCCCGCAAGTTCGTAATTGGCCGCTCTCAGTTCCTCGACGCTCTCGGGAAAACCGAACTGCGGTTTGCTTTTTCGATCCGCGACCGCCGTGTTCTGTTGCTTCAGTTCAAAGGCATGTCGCGACAATCCAAACTCCGCAAACGCCGGATCGTTGACATCAAACCCCAGCACTCGAATTCGGCGTAAGGG
Organism: Mariniblastus sp.; assembly: GCA_041741135.1. Classification (GTDB taxonomy): domain Bacteria; phylum Planctomycetota; class Planctomycetia; order Pirellulales; family Pirellulaceae; genus Mariniblastus. The sequence goes on along the minus strand of JBGSKR010000019.1, from coordinate 540 downwards.
GCGATTCTCGCCACGAAATTCTGCACCCGCGTTCTCTAAATAAAGCGGAATCGCAGACTCTACGCCAACACAGGAACGCGCGGCGATCACATCATCAAGCGAAATCAGTTGACGCGCTGAAAACATGAATCGAGCAGTCGATCGAATCACAATATCGCACTCGATTTTGCGTTCCATGATGCGAACATTGCTATCGAACAGCGCATTGCGAAATCCGGTTTGAATGAACATCAGCACCACTGCGAACGAAATGCCGAGGCAGCGAACGAGCAACCTCCGCCACTGGTCGGTCGTATTGTTCCAACTAAATTGGGCAACAGAAGTGATGTTCACGAATGCTAATACAGATCTGCTGGATCCGCCTTTCGCAGTTTTCCAATGGCGATCATGGCCGACGAACTACACATCAACAGGCTGGCGACAAACACCATGATTTCCCGGTCGAGCGTCATTCTGATCGGCAGATTCGCGGCTTCACCGACATAATGATACAGCAGCAGCGATACCAGCACCGCGATCACGTAACTCGCCAGCCCTAAA
>JBGSKR010000018.1:0-8097 GCA_041741135.1 Mariniblastus sp. | reverse complement strand
TCGGCAAGTTTCGGAGATAGTCCGGTCTCTTCGACAGCCGTTTTAGTGAGGCTGCTCATCGGCACGCGAATCGTTCGATAGTTCTTGATCGTGCCGTCTTCGAGCGGGTTATTTTCCAGCTTCGCCAGTTTCAGGTCTTTGGCTTCGAAGCTATCTGAGTTCACAATCAACACGCCGGTTTTTTTCAAATCAGCAAGGTTAGTAACCAGAGCTGCTGGGTTCATGCAAACGAGCGCATCGAGACCATCGCCGGGCGTGAAAATCTCTTCCGACGAAAACTGAACTTGAAAACCCGAAACCCCCGCGCGAGTTCCGCGCGGCGCCCTAATCTCGGCAGGGAAATCGGGGAACGTTGCCACGTCATTTCCTGCCAGCGCCGAGGTGTTCGTCAGTTGAGTTCCGAGCAACTGCATGCCGTCTCCCGAATCGCCGGCCAGTCGAACGGTGACTCCGGTGACAAACTCGGTGGGTTTTTGCGTGGGAGAGAATTGGGGAGTGGTTTCCGTAGAGCTGGTAGTGGTCATTTTATGTTGAGCGATTTCACAGCGAAGTTGAAGACGGAAAATATGCGGGTCAGGTTAAATAATCGGTTTATTCCGTTCAGGAATGTAATAGTTTCTCAGATATTGACCGATTTCGAAAGGGGGAAAACTGTGCTACACTCCCCGCCATCCTTAAAAAACCTTACTGTTTACTGTATCTCGAGAAACCTGAATAACCATGGAACGTTCGTTAATTTTGCTCAAACCCGATTGCGTCGAGCGGCGTCTGATCGGCACCATCATTTCCCGCTTTGAAGAAAAAGCGATCAACATTGTCGCGATGAAACTGATTCAGGTCACGCCCGAACTGGCAAAACAGCATTACGCGGAGCATGTTTCGAAGCCCTTCTATCCCGGTCTTGAGCAATTCATTACCGGTTCGCCCGTCGTGGCGATGGTGCTGGAAGGCTTAGAAGTCATTCGCGTGGTTCGCGACATGCTGGGTGCGACCAACGGTTTGAAAGCTGCCGCTGGCACGATTCGGGGCGACTACAGCAGTAGCCGCCAAATGAATCTGGTTCATGCTTCCGACGGCCCAGAAGCCGCCACCCGCGAGATCAATCTGTATTTTACTCCCTCAGAAATCTGCGCTTACCAGCCCGTGCTGACTCCTTGGATGCGGGCAGACGACGAGTAGGTTGATTTAAAAAGGTAACCGTTCACGGTGATCTCGAAAAAGGTCGTGGATCTACGAGTTTCGTAGCCGAAGTCGTGAGACTTCGGTTTTATCTGTTTGTTAAATTTCCGAACTCTCACGAGTCCGGCTACAATCCGTGAACGGTTACTTAAAACTTCACCGATGCTTTGGCGTATGCGGTAAACTTAAAAACTGTTTGCCGCGACGTTCGTTTGCAAAATCACCATTTCGTGATACTTGCCACCTAACTCCATCAGCGATTGATGCGTCCCAATTTCCGTGATCTCGCCGCCTTCGAGCACTACGATCCGGTCGGCTCCAGCAATCGTGCTCAGCCGATGCGCGATCACAAAACAGGTTCGGTTTTCCATCAGCGCGGCCATGCTGGTTTGGATTAGCCGTTCGCTTTCGGTGTCGAGGTTACTCGTCGCTTCGTCAAGAATCAGAATTTCGGGATCAGCCAGCACCGCCCGCGCGATTGCCAAGCGTTGCCTTTGTCCGCCACTCAGTTTCACACCGCGCTCGCCGACGATGGTGTCATAGCCATTCGGAAGTTTATCGATGAACTCGGCAGCATTGGCGATCTCCGCCGCCCTCGCAATTTCCTCCGCCGTTGCCCGCCGGTTGGCGTAACCGATATTCTGACCAATCGTTCCGTCGAACAGAAACACATCTTGTTCGACAATGCCCGTCAGTCGCCGATAGGATTCAACATCGATATCGACGAGATTGATTCCGTCCAAAAACACGGCTCCCATCGTGGGGTCGTAAAATCGGGCGACGAGATTGCAGATCGTCGTTTTGCCCGCACCGCTTGGCCCCACTAGCGCAATCGTCTCGCCTGGTTCGACAGTGAGATTGATCTCATGCAGCGCAAAACCGTCCGCGCCTGGATATTGAAAGCTGACATTGCGAAACTCGATCGCACCAACCGTATCGGCTCGATTGATCTCGATCGCCGCCTTTGATGTTTTCATCTCCATCGGCTCATCGAGAATGTCCAGCACGCGATCGAGACCCGAAAGACTGTTCTGAAGGGTGGCCGCACTCTGCGCGAGCGTTGCGAGCGGCCCCAGCAGCATCAGCAAATAAACCAGAAACATCATCAGATCACCGATCGTCAAACTATCCTGAAGTACTCGCCAACCGCCGTACAACAGCAACCCAGCGGTCGCCAGCGGAATCACGGTTTCCCACACAATCTCGATGCTACGCGACCACCACCAAGCGTAAAGTTCCTGCCGCCCCATTACATGATTGCCACGCATGATGCGATTGGTTTCCGCGTGTTGGCGACCAAAAGCACGCACGACTCGCATCCCACCAAACGACTCGGTCGTTAGCGAATCGACTTCTTCACGCTGGGTACGCACCGCCTTGAACTGGGGGCGAATGCGATTGATCCAAGTTCGGTGCGTGAAATAAACCAGCGGCACAATCGCCATCGCACCGATCAGCAACCGCCAATCGACCCAAGCCAACACCAAGAAACTACCGACCAATTGAATGGTCGCTTGCCATGGATTGTACAGCATCCCAAAAATCAGGTCGCCGATACTACCTGCATCCTGCCGAAGGATACTCGCCGTTCCTCCGGATTTCAGTTCTTGAATTCGATGCAAGGGCAAACGAACGACATGCTCGAACAGCCGCTTGCGAATCGACATTTGCAGCAGTTTGGTCGCGCGAGTCGCATGCCAACGCCCCCACACATGCAAGAGCATTTTCGTCAGCGAAATTGCCAACACGCTAATCACGATAGTAACCAACAGCGGCCACGGCTCGCGAGGAACCCAGCTTGGGAAAGAGTCGGGAATGGGTTTCTCGGTCAGCACATAATCGACCAGTAACTTCACCGCGGCAGGAGGGATCAGTGCCAGCACCGTAGCAATCGTCAAGGTCGCCAAAGAAAAAATGACTGAGCCACGATAGCCACGCAGCATCTTCAGAAATTCTCGCACGAGCATCCAGCTTGATCGTTCGCGCTGGCCGATTTTCTTCGAGTCTGGTTTTCCCTTCGAGCCATCGGGACTGTCAGACTTTTTCTCTCGACCAAGAAATTCCTGTTTGTATTCTTCGAAACGCTGGCGACTGGAGGGCGGTAAACGATGCATTAAGTTTTCGAGAGAGGCAGTTGGGGATAGAAGCAAAAGAAATCGGCACCTGTATACGATACCTGACCGGCTATTCTATCCCGATTCGTCAGAAGTCAACCTTGCCTATCCGCGTCCCTTCCGTGGTGGGTGCTGCCAGCATCCACGAAAAAAAACGACTCAGCCTCCAGTAGCTGGATTCGTGAGAATTCAGTTTCTTGAACTCTGCATGAGAGAAGTCTCACGACTTCTGCTACTTCAACTCACATCAATTCTACCCTTGTAGCTGGATTCGTGAGAATTCAGTTTCTTGAACTCTGCATGAGAGAAGTCTCACGACTTCTGCTACTTCAACTCACACCAACTTTACAAGCCCTGCGTCTTCAGCTTTTTGCTGCTCGACCCAGCGACGGTTTGCCTTGACCGCAAACTGCGCGTGATCTTCATCGATCAATTCGTAGTGAACATTTCGCTGACGCGGTTCATAGCCGAGCGAAGAAATCGCATAGCGCATCTCGTCCAAGGTCAAATAATGTACCGTGCCGGCTTCCGCCACCACATTTTCTTCGATCATCAAACTTCCCATGTCATTCGCACCAAACACCAGCGACAATTGGCCAATCTTCAGGCCTTGCGTGACCCAACTCGATTGGATGTTTGGAAAATTGTCGAGATACAACCGTGAGATCGCCAGCATCTTCAGGTACTCGAACGATCCCGTTGGCGAGATATGAGACATTTGCGTGTTGTCGGGCTGAAACGTCCAGCAAATGAAGGCTGTGAACCCACCCGTTTCGTCTTGCAGTTGCCGCAAGCGTTCGAGATGCTCGATTCGTTCAGCCATCGTTTCGACATGCCCAAACATCATCGTCGCACTGCTGTGTCCACCCAAATTATGCCAGACTCGCATCACATTCAGCCAATCGTTTGAGTTGACTTTGCCTCGCGTGATTTCGTCTCGTACTCGATCCACGAGAATTTCGGCTCCGCCTCCGGGCAGACTTCCCATGCCAGCGGCCTGCAGTCGCGAGAGGACTTCTTCCAAAGAGCAGTTATTGATTTTAGTGAAGTGATAAATCTCGGGCGGGCTGAAGCCGTGGATGTTGACTTGCGGAAAATGCTGTTTGATATCGCGCAGCATTTCCTCGTACCAATCGAGTTTAAACTTCGGATGCAGACCGCCTTGCAGCAGGATTTGGTTGCCGCCGAGCGAAACGGTTTCTTCAATCTTCGACAGCAATTCATCGCGCTCGAGGACGTAACCTTCTTCACTGCCGGGACCTTTGGGGCTGCGATAGAACGCACAAAAATTACAGACCGCTGTGCAAACGTTTGTGTAGTTAATATTGCGATCAATATTATAGGTGCGATAGTTTTCCGGATGCAGTCGTTTTGTCACCGCATTCGCCGCCGCACCCAATGCTGCGAGATCGGGGCATTCGGTGAGACGAAGTGCTTCATCAGACGAGAGTCGTTGGCCCGCCACGGATTTCTCCAGTAGCTCACGAAAATCAGTAGTCGCAAAGTTTGGTGCAATCATGGAATTGTAGTTGTTGATGTTCAATAAAATTCAGCTCGGTCGCGTATTGGAAAAAAAGTTCGAGACCTTTTTTCTCTTCCGCTCCCAATTCAAAATGCAAGTGATCGCGAAGATACTTCAGACATTCCTCTCGCGTTAAATCGTAATGAGCAAATTGTCGAGCCGCAATTCGATCGAGATGCTCCAGCCCACAGTCTCGCGAGGTGGACAACACCCAAGCGAGTTCGTCGAGGCTTTCGTTAGATTCACCATCGATGCGCGGTTCGCCATCATTGCGAGCGGCCCAGACAGCGAACACAAACGGCAAGCCCGTCATCGCAAACCACGACTCGCCCAAGTCCCAGCTAAATTCGTAACCCGAATCGTCGACTTTCATGGCCCGATCGCCAATGATCAACACCGCATCGGCGTCGGACTTTCGCCAATCCGCATTGATCGGCAGCGTCATTGTTTTTGGATGGACATTGAATTGTTTCGCCAAAATAACCTGAGCCAAGATGCAACTGGTTCGAGAGCCTTCGTCGAGGGCCAGCGTTTTGATTTCTCCAGGAGGGACTCGACCTAAAAGTTTCACGCTCCAGACTGGACCTCGACATCCGATGCAGGCATTGGAAATGATTTGGTAATCTGAATGACCGGCTTCGATCGAAGGGATCAAAGCAGCCGACAATTCGGCAGTCGCCAACCGATCGGCAAGCCGACTTGGTAGATCGTAAACGAGCTCGAACGCCTCGCCCACCTCGTCCATGCCTTCCACCAATGGCTTGGTGTTAAGGTAGGAGACGGCACCAATTTTAGAACGGGTCATGGGTTAAGTTTTCGATTAGCAATAATGAGTCGGCAGTTATCGAGACCTCTGTTTTATTCGAAAATTCTGATCTGCGGGATAGGGGAAACCCGCTCCAGTCGTTTTGCCGAAGAATTAACCGTAGATGCGGCGTCGAGGCAACGGACACCACGATGTCAAACTGTAACGAAGGTAACTATTCGTCAGCTAATGACGATCCGCTAATTTGGGCCGACAAGTTCTAGTTAGGCGATGCTTATCAACTGATCCCGAAAGATCGATTGCAAGGATTGTTTGTCGCCGATGAATGGAATGAATCTGAGTCACGGTTTCACTCTGGGTGGACCGCAGTCGTGCCGACTGCTTGCGGGCGAGACGCCCGCGCACATTGGACCGCAGGCGTCCCGCCTGCACGTTTGAGATCGCAGGCCTCCCGCCTACACGTTTGGGATCGCAGGCGTCTCGCCAGCACGTCATTTTTTTTAAGAACCAACATGACCCTAAAACTTTCGACTTCGTTTGTCGCTTCCTTCATGCTCCTGATGGTCTCCAGCCAAACTCAGGCTCAAGAAATCGCGAAAATGCACCATGACTATCACTCTGGATCCGTGACTTATTCGCCCGACGATCCATGGACGCGCAGCAAGCTGTTCAACGCTCATACCGGGCACAGCGGCAATTTCTATAACTGCGACGGCGAAGAGTGTAAGCGGTATTCATCCTACATTTATTGGCAAACCAATTGTCAGAGTCTGACTCCGCCGAGACGCGGGTTGCTCAATCAGCTTCGACGCGATCAAGGCAGAATTCAACAACGAATTGCCGATGGCTCGTGTTCGTGCTCCGCATGCCAGACCGCGAACGGCTCGCTGGCAAATGTTGTGAAAGCTGAACCACAAATCGACGACGCCATGATCGTAGATCGATTACCACCACCGCCCAAGAGCAGCTTAAGTGAAGCCGCTCCCTTACCGTCCACCAAAAACCGCTCCGTGCGAGAGCTTGCCAGCGACATTAAATTTGGCTTAGTCAATCATCCCGAGCTCAAATCGAGCACCGAAGCAGAACTGACCAGGCCGAATCAAATGGCTGCTAAAGAAACAGATCGTTTTAGACGGCCGATTGCAAACAAAGCCGTCGCGGCTGCATCAACTCAGCCGCAAACGGTCGCACCGAGAATGGGATTGTTGTCTCAGCACCCACATCAAAAAAAGTCGGGCGGTGTCGTTCAAGTTGATGTCGCTCCTGCCGTCCCTTCCAATCAAAGTTCAGCGAGAACATCGTCGACCGAACTGGCAACCCAAGATCGAACAGCAGATCAAAAAATCATCAACGATCAGCATGCGTTCAACTCGGTCTATGGTCGTCGCATGATCCAGTTTGATCGCCACGTTCAGTCCGAATCCCCAATCCAACCAAAACAAGAATCGAATCTGGCGAATCCTAATTTGTCTGAAGCTGTCGCCCAGTCAACCATCGCTCCGGCCGCAGTGCAACGCCACCCTCAAAAAATACCCGCCCGAACAGCCGCTGCCACTCCGCTAAATTACTTCGCGCCTAAGTAGGCTAAGCGATAAAGCAATTCGTAGCGGAACGGCGCGAGCCGTCCGGTAACTAGGCTAAGCGATAACGCAATTCGTAGCGGAACGGCGCGAGCCGTCCGGTAACTTTTAGTGTTGACGAACTGGAGGGCTTGCGCAATATCGCTGCAATTTCTAAATTTCGCGAGCAAAAAATACTTCAATATCGGCGTCTCACCGCGACGCGCCTTTAAAAGGCTCACCGACATTTGATCAGGTAAACGTTCATTTACCGTTCACCTTAATGCTCCAGAGCCTGCTCAAGGTCCGCAATGATGTCAGCACTGTTTTCGATCCCGCAAGCCAACCGGATCATGTTATCCGTGATGCGGAACGAGGCACGGTCTTCCGGCGAATAACCCCAGTAGCTCATCACCAGCGGCTGTTCGATCAAAGTCTCCACACCACCAAGACTTGGGGCAATCCGAGCAATCTTCGTGGCATCGACAACGCTGGCGGTTTGCTTCCAGTCCGCATTCGCGACTTCAAATGTAATCAAACCACCATAGCCTCGCATGGTCTGTTGGGCAATTTGATGGTACGGATGCGATTCAAGTCCTGGATAAAGAACTCGTGAGACTCGCGGATGTCCTGCGAGGAACTCCGCCACGGCTTGACCATTTTCATTGTGGCGCTGCATGCGTAGCTCGAAAGTTTTCAGGCCGCGTTCGAGCAAGTAACAATTATGTGGCGAATTCACCGCGCCCATCACGCCCCGCAACTGGCGCACCGATTCGAGTTTCTCCGCTGTTCCCAGCACCACACCGGCCAGCAGATCATTGTGCCCACCGAAATACTTCGTCGCCGAATGCATCACGTAATCAACACCGTACTTGATCGGTTGCACATTGAACGGCGTCGCCAGTGTCGCATCAATCAGGGTATCGACCTCGTGTTTCTTTCCGATCTCGGCGAATC
>JBGSKR010000017.1:0-4171 GCA_041741135.1 Mariniblastus sp. | reverse complement strand
GCCATGTTTGATGAACTGCCTGCATCTCCCGCCGAAGTATTGGGCGAGATGCCTGCCAAATACAATCTTTCAGCCCAAGTCTTCGGCCAACGTATTCCCGAAGCGTGGCGCAAGCAGATCGTTGACGTGATCAAAGACGGTTACGAGAAACAGCTTGAGCAGATGGAAGAACTCGAAGAAGAGTTTGGTGAGGAATCGCCACTGGAGACGGAATTTCAACGGGAGAACTTCGAATTGCAAATGAAGCAGATGGAAGTTTGGTTGAATGAAACCGAGACTCTAACGATCGGCATGGCGGCAGACAAAGATAGCCAAAGCATGTACACGGAGATGATCTTCAAGGCTCTGGCTGGCACTCAGTTGGCTGAACGTTTTGCTTCTTATCCACCCAAGGAGCCATCGATGTTCAAGGGCTTCTTGATGCCGGGCGCTGCCGCCACGATGAACACTCGCATGGACGTCGGTCAAGCAGACATTGAACAAGCTCGGCAGCAAATGGAGCAGCTCGAGAAAATGTTGACCCAGGCAATGGAAGACGAAAGCGACCTGACCGAGTCTCAACAAGTCGTTTTGAAAAAAGCCATGACTGATTTCATGGAGATTATGGACGAAACGGTTGGCGAAGGCATCATGGACGCAGGCGGAGTCGTCATGCTCGAAGGACGCGAGATGAATTTCGCGGGAGCATTTCGAGTTGCCAACCCTAAAAAGGTTGAAGCCATGGCCAAAGGACTCTTGGAATTTGCTCAAGAAGAAATCGGCGATGATCTCAAAGTCGAACTCAACTCTGGCAGCTTCAAAGATGTAACCTATCACCAAGTTCGCCTTCCAGTTCCCGATGAGGATGATGCCCGTGAGATGCTCGGAGACGAACTGACCATTTTGTTGGGCATCGGAAAGAAGGCGGTTTATCTCGGTGTGGGTACCAATCCAGAGGAAACACTCAACAAAGCCATCGGCGCTGAGGCGGTGGAAGTTCTGCCAGACGCTCCCGGTGCTGATCAGCTATTGCAGCAATACAGTCTGTACCTGACGCCAATTTTGAAATTTGCCGCTGGCTTGGATGCGCCACCCATGGTTGAAAAACTAGCTGCGGAAATGGAAGCTAACGGACGCGACGCGATGAAAGTCTTAACCCACTCGATCGAGGGTGGCATGTCGATGCGGTTCGAAATGCAAGACGGCATGTTGGCCTTGATCAAAGTCGCCGTGGAAAACTTCGGTGCCGGTGGCGGAGAATTCCCTGGTGGCGAAAATGATTTTTAGGGCTTGGTAAAAAACAGTTGCCCAATGTTTCGTCATCAGGCAATTCATTTCTTTTAGCAACTCGTTTATAAAAAACAAACAGCCTCGTGATTCACCACGAGGCTGTTTTTATGTAACCGTTTTCGCGGCTATGCGTATCGCCGCAGGTGTTATCTACGGGGCGTAAGCACCTTGGTTGTAGCCATTGGCACCACCACCGTTGTAACCGCCACCCTGGTTGTAGTAGCCACCGCCCTGGTATCCGGTGCCGTAGCCGCCGCTACCAAAGTAGCTGTCTCCAGCTCCACCGCCCCCGCCGCCACTACCGCCCAAGCCGTTGTAGCCGCCTTCACCGTAGAACGCTCTTTCAAAACGTTCACCCGAGCGATCGACTGCACCACGAATATCTTTGGCCGCTTCGCTGATGATGTAGCCGCTGCCCAGTTTTGTTCTTTCGCTTTGCCAACGACAGCGAGCTGCCCAGTCTTCAAAAGTTTGGCATTTGGAAGTACACAGCCCCGTACCTCGACATTGCTGACAGCCGTTGCCATTGCAACTATCGCACAATTTGTTTTGGTTCGGGTTCGGTCGTCGCGGCGCCAACAAGTTGCGACGATAGGCCAGGTCGCTGGCGTAGTTATTTAACCAGCCAATTGTCTCTACTGGGGTTAGGCAAAAGTCGATGAACTCTCCGGTGTCGGCATTAGCTTCAAGCATCTCGCCATCTTCATTCATGATGCTGTTCGTTCCAGAGACATTGATGGCAATTAAGCCAACGCCATCCACGCCGGCCGCGACCAGTCCGTACTGACCATCGGGAACTCCAGGAAATTCAAATACACCGTAGTTGTCTGCGTCGGTTGCGGCGAACACTTCGTCACCCTTGAGCAACATCACTTTGGTGGTTCGCAAATCGACCGGACGTCCCGTATCCGAGTTCATCTGATGCACTCGTCCAATCAAACGACCATCCGAGGTGCGTTTGATTGGATGATTAGCAATCGAGGTCGCGGCAGACGCTTTCGGAAGATACTTGCTTAGCCCCTCAAAGCCATACAGTAGTGGCGCATCCTCTGCACCCTCGCCATAAGGATATCGACCAAAAACCCGGAACGCAACACTGGGTGCGAAATGGCGAATCCAGTCGGTGTTAATCGTCGTTGTATTTTGAAACGCCATTACCTTCACATCGCGAGGCACCGAGCGAGGCACATCTTCTGTTTCAGCGAGGATGTTAATCCCAAAGGCAAAGAATGCTTCCGGCCCCCAGCCGACGAGTGCGTAGCTACCTTGACGAACATTGTTGAACGCGAACTGCCCCTCTTCGTCGACTCGAGTTTCTTTTACCAATCGACCTTGATTCAACAGGTAGATCTCCATGTTCTCCGTCTCGACTCCTTCGATCGGAATCACACGTCCAGGCAAACGACCATTCGAATCCACCATCATCCAGTTCGCGCGCAGTTCTTCACTCACACGATTCTTTCGAACGCCGGTTCCAACTCCCTGCCAGCCCGCATACTGGGAGTTTAGTTCGATCACTTGGTCGGGAGCTTCTTCCAAGTCGAGTGGGGCCTGAAAGGGCTGCGTCGGGACCCGATTTTCTTGCGGACGAACGACCAAAGGATTGTCTTCGTTTTGTGGATCAGCCTCTGGCTGGGTGCTCGGTTGAGGTTCTGGCTCGATTGTCGGCAGCGGGCCGAAGGGTAGTTGGGCCAATGCCGCGCTACTAATAAAACCAAGCAAGCAAGCAACAGCGACTGCACGCATTAAACGAATAGGGAATTGGAGAGAGTGGTACATAGTTATTCTTTTCACTGACCAACAGATTGCCAAGCTTTCTCCTGAATCGGCCCAACGACCGCTCAAGCAATGATCGAAATACAAAAACTGCTAGCATAGAGAAAATAGGCGACCGTTCGCAACAACTTCGCCTTCGTTTTCGAATCCACCCGATTTGACGGTGAACTGAAGATTGACGGTTGTGTCAATTGTGGCTCGGTGAAGCACTGATCATTGTCGACTCATTAGTCAATGTAACTTCAAAACCGAGCAAGTCACACAACCCGCGAAGCAAGCTTCCAAATCGCCACCCGGCATCTGCGGTCGGTTTTTATACTTTCCTTGATAGTAAAAACGGCCCTCTTCATCGATCTGGTAGTCGGTCGGCAATGGATGAGAATCAATCTTGCATTCCACGATCTTCAATGTGGAAAGGCAATTCGGTTCTCCCGGAAAATGATACCGGTCGGGGAGATTAACATTGATCGCCTCCCCAATCTGCACTTCGCGGCGCCGCAATAATTCGACCAACACTTTCTCTGCCACCAATCCTGTCTCAGACCAATCGAAATCCAATTTGAACTTCAATCGATGTTGTGAAAGGGCGATCGCGCGAACGCCACGAAGGGAACTCTCCCGCGCGGCAGCGACCGTTCCCGACACGTAAACGTCGGCTCCAAGATTCGCGCCATTGTTGATCCCCGACAACACCCAATCGAACTGGATGTCCAATTGCGTCAGCCCGATTCGTACACAATCGGCTGGGGTCCCATCCAGCGAATACTCTCGCTCTGCGGTTTGCATCAATTGCAGCGGACGATCGAATGTAACCTGGTGGCTGATCCCCGACATCGGATGCGTTGGTGCGACCGTCCAGACTTCGCCGAACTTCGCCGCCACCGATCGCAGCGTCTCCAACCCGGGCGCGTCCCAACCATCATCATTCGTCAAAAGAATTTTCATGAATTCGTTTCTCTGCGGCGCAATTTAAACTATCTCGGATTGCATTTTTGCAACCCTGCGAATTTATCGTAGCACAATTATCAGACATCAAACTCGATCTTTTTTCGCCTTTCAAAGATCGATTCCAAAGGGAACAAGACGGCTGGCAATTTCTCTATTACAATGGAGCTTTCGAATCCAC
>JBGSKR010000016.1:0-3955 GCA_041741135.1 Mariniblastus sp. | reverse complement strand
ACCCATCAGTGATTAAGCACTTTGATCCTGGTGTTGAATTAACGGTTGTCGCGAATCCAACTGAGGCTTTCCTGGCGGCCTCTCAGCAGTCTATCGATGGCATTTATTTCGCGGATTCGGACGTCCCTCAAATAATCCATTCAGTCATCGAAAACGCACTGGCCTTCGATCTGGTTCCATTAGGCATTGCGATTTTGGACTCGCAGAATGTAATTAAGCGTTGTAATCGCAGGCTGGGCGACTGGTTCACGGGCCGCGAGTTGATCGGCATTAATTTTTATGAGGCTTTAGGCAACCCGGCCATCTTGAATCCCGACGATAGCGTGTTGTCTTCCGACGAGAACGATCTGTCTCGGACGGGGTCGATGGTCGAGGTCGACGACCGTTTTTTTCGCTTGCTAATCATTCCACTGCTTGGTGCGGGGGGGAAATGCCAAACACAGATTGTGACGTTGATCGATTGCACCAATTCTGTGCAGCAGCGTCAGAAACTGGAGGCCCTGCATCTCGCCGGAACGGCTTTGGCGGATTTAAGACCGGAAGAAATTTATCAGATGGATGTAACGCATCGCGTCGAACTCCTGAAAGAAAATATTCTTTTTTACACCAAAGATTTGCTGAACTTTGATGTTGTTGAAATTCGATTGCTGGATGAACAAACCAATTTGTTGGTTCCGCTATTATCGGTTGGAATTGAAGCAATTCACTCAAAACGTCCGTTGTATGCATTGCGTACGGACAACGGAGTGACGGGATTCGTGGCGGCGACGGGTGAGAGTTATTTGTGTGCCGATACAACGCAGGACGATCTTTACGTCGATGGATTGATTGGAGCAAAAAGTTCGCTGACGGTTCCGCTGATATACCACGATCAAGTGATCGGTTCGTTTAATGTGGAAAGCCCAGAAATTAATGCATTCACCGAAAGTGATCTGCATTTTGTGGAATCGTTTGCCCGGGATATCGCGGTCGCATTAAACACGCTGGAACTGTTGAATGCTCAACAAACTAATACTGCTTTGCGAAGTGTCGAAGCGATTTACTCTGCCGTTGCGTTGCCGATTGATGAGATTCTGAATGACACAGTGCACGCGATCGATAGTTATCGCGGCGACGATGAAGGAGTGATTGATCGTCTGCGAGAGATTTTGCGAAATGCTCGTGAGATCAAACAAGTGATTCAGCGTGTTGGCGATCAGTTTGCCCCCGAAGACAAATTTCTCGCTGGCCGACAGGGTGAGATGCGTCCGAAAATTCGCGGGAAACGAATCTTGGTGATTGATGCCGATGATGAAGTTCGCACTTCCGCTCACAATTTGCTGGAACGATATGGTTGCGTCGTGGAAACGGCTCACGAGGGCCGCGAAGCTATTTTGATGATTCGAAATAGCGGCTTGACAAACGCTTACGATGCCATCATCGCCGACATTAAGTTGCCTGATATCGGCGGTTACGACTTACTGATGCAGTTGAAGACATTGGTCGACGAGCCTCCGTTAATCTTGATGACGGGATATGGATACGATCCGGGGCATTCAATTGTGAAAGCGCGTCAAGCCGGACTGCGAACCAATGCGGTGCTATTTAAGCCGTTTCGTTTGGATCAATTGCTGGAAACCGTCGAGTCCACCGTTTCTGCCACGGAAACGGCTTCTTCTTAACTCTGGCGTTAGCGTGATTTGAGTTCCATGGAATGGATTAAATGGATATTCGCTTTCATTGGGCATCTAGGCATTTGGTGTGTGGCTTACAATTTGACGCATTCGACGGGTTTGCCTCGTGCGTTTCGAAAAACTGTTGAGAAAATTATTTTTCTTTTGGTCGTGTTGCCCCTCGCTTATCTCGTGGCAATTCAGTTTTTCTGGAATCATCTTGGGACGAATCTGCAGCTTCTTGTAGAAAAGTTTCGCCTTTCCAGTTATGGCTTGATCAGCAATTACTATGCAAATTTTTGTATCGTTGCTGGCGTTTGGTTCTTCAGCAAATGGGCGATTCGTAAATGCACTTTCAAACTGCCCGCTGCCATCACCGAATCGCGGCGACACACGACCGACTTGAAAGCCGAAATCGGCAAACCGTTGTTGCATGGCCTGCTGCCAAAAATCCTCGGAATGTTGCCGGGCAATGAAGTCTTAACGCTCACCACCGAGGAAATGACTTGGGAATTAGACGTACCAGTAGAACTGGATGGATTAAGAATATGTCAATTGTCTGATCTTCATTTCACGGGCCAGATCGATATTGCCTGGTTTCAAGCGATCATCGAAAAAGCAAATGCCTTTGAGCCACATCTGATTTTGATTACTGGTGATCTGCTTGATGATCCCAAATGTTTGCCTTGGTTGGAGACGACCTTGGGGAACCTGAAATCGGAACTTGGCTGCTTTTATGTGTTGGGCAATCATGATCATCGGATCAAAGACACGGCCGCCTATCGCAAATTGCTCGATGGGATTGGTTTGACTGCGGTTGCTGGAGTTTGGCATTCAGTCAACTTCCATGGTGTCCCAATCCATTTGACCGGAAATGAGTTGCCTTGGTATCGAGATGCACGTCACTTGCCCGCCCTGCCTACGACAGAGGGTGAACTTCGGTCGGATTTGCGAATTTTGCTTAGCCATAGTCCTGACCAAATCGTCTGGGCACTTGATTACGATTTCGATTTGATGTTTGCGGGTCACACGCATGGAGGGCAAGTCACTTTGCCAATCGTTGGGCCGATCGTTGCACCAAGCAAATACGGCGTCCAGTATGCGTCGGGGACGTTCCAAATCGGTCGGATGTTGTTGCAAGTCAGTCGTGGGATTTCCGGCGACGAACCGATTCGTTTTGGCAGCCCTCCCGAACTGGGCCTATTCACCCTTCATTCCAAACGTTCCTCCTGAGTGCCTACGAAAAAACCACCGTCGGGGAACGGTGGTCTTCGCGATTTTGGGAATGATAGTCACCTTTTGCTCCGCAGAAGTAGCGGGCATTAGGTTCGGTTTTGTGGATATCCGCCAACGTTGATAACGCTATGCGTATTCTTCAAACATCCGCGAGACGGCCATTTGAAGTTTCTCTGGTGTCTCGTACTGACCCGAAGCGATTTGTAATCGAATATCGGCGATTCGGTCAGCGCGAGATGCATCAGCGGACTGAGCACTCATCAATCGAGCTTCTGCCGAAATTTCAACTTGATCGACCGGCAAGTGATTGCTGGTTTTTTCCGTTGTATTGCGTGGCTGGAATTGTACCGATTGCGTTGACTGAAGGTTGTTGGTTGGTCTGATTTGCATTGATTCTCCCCCAAGGTTGGGCTAGTGATTTGACCATCGTTTCGGATAGCAAACCATAATTGATGATTTCGCACAAGCTGCATCCGTGTCGAATCGTGCCGTCCATAACAAAGACTGACAAAGCAACCACCTAAATTTAGGTAAAAGAGGTATCGACTCGGTTGCTAGCTAAGTTATCGCTTTTCTTTGAGGTTTGGTTTCTCTTCCTCAAATATCCTATCCGAATCACGATTTCTTGAAAAAGACCGATTTGAGATTTTTTTCATTTGACTCGCCCACAATTACGTGCTTGTTCCATAACGGTTCATGGGAGCGATCAAAAAAAGTGAAAAATAGATTTGCTGTCTGCTATCAGTAGCCCGTACCGAATGCATGGAATCGAAGCTCAGTTTGCTTTCAACGATGACTTTGCCTAAGACCCTACTGACCTATCTAAAGACTCCGCGATTCTCCGCTCCTTCGCCACTCCGCGTTTCAGGACGAAATGAAAAAATTGCCAGTCTAAATTTCAAGCCCACGGTTCAGTTCTTTCTCAAAATTGAGGGCATTACAAATTAGTGAACCAAGTTCGTCTGGTTGCGTAAGAAAAGACAGTTAAAACGGCCAGCACGATGTGGCTTTTTTGGTGCAATGGACGGCATTCGCAATCATAAGATTTCCAGAAAGCCATCCCGTGA
>JBGSKR010000015.1:0-12235 GCA_041741135.1 Mariniblastus sp. | reverse complement strand
CAATCCGTGTTAAGCGAAATGGGTGCATGTAGCAGTGCTCAAAACGGTTTTTGGAAAATGTACCCAGTCGATTAACAGGCGAGTCGAGACATGCGAGTTACCCAATTTTTTGTACTCTGTGGAATGATCGCCACAACACTGAACGTTGCCGGTTGCGCCAACCCCGGGTATGCGTTTCGGAAACGTTGTGCGCCAGTAGCACGAGTTTGTTGCTGCGAGACGGTTCCTAATCTCCCGTCGAATGGGGCCCAAGTTGGCGTTCAAGATATTCAGCAGAATGTACCGACGTTGGCGAACACGATTGAGTCGCCACAGTCCTCCGCGAGCGTGCTGGCCAGCCAAGCCAGTCGAAATGGAACTGGGGCTGACTCTCCCACCAAGCCTTCGTACGAGATAATTGATCCTCAGCCGGAAGCGCCCACAGCCATCAAATACTTTAACCAAAATTTCGCCTCCAGTTCCCCGCAACCGGCCGCTTCTAGCCTCGATAGTTCTTATACCGACTCAAAACTCGTGCCAGAGAACACCTCGAACCCATCCTCTGCTGATCATCAGTCCTATCAGTCCACACCGTGGAAGGCCCTTCAATGGAAAGCGACACCTATTGAGGATTCAAAAGAACAAACGTTGGAATCTCAGCCAGCGAACCCCACCGAACCGGTGATGATGTCGCCTGGCGATGGTGACGAATCAAACCAAATCGACGACGACGCTGACGAAGGGTGGGTGCAAGACGGAGGCTCCCCAACTGCTCACCTTGCTTGCAATGAACCGCAGCTTTCACCAAGCAAACCTCCCACTCTAAACGCGCCCGGAACGTCGAGCGGTCCCACGCTTCGACTTCAAGCCTCGACACATCATCCGGAGCGATTTTTGTCGTCAATCACCCAGCACCCTGAATTGAAACGAGGCGAGAACCAACCCAAATCCAACTCGTCCGCAATGCGCCCCATTTCTTTTTCCCCATCCCATCAATCGTTGATCATGGACCCGACCAACTTTCGGCCACTGCCTTCGGTTGACGGAGAACCAAACGCCGCCTCCGAGCTACTGGGCGCCACGAAGTTGGATTCGAACTTTGGAAGTAAAAACGCTTCCACTGCTCTTCAGCCAATCAATCGCTCCATCAACGATGCGGGTCAAACGACTCGCTTGCACGCCATTCCAGCTCAATCCGTAGCCGCGTTGCCGCCAGTGATTCGAATCAAATTATTGGATTCGAGCGATTCGCATTCATTTGCAGTCAATCGATACTCGTCAGGTCTTGCGAGTCAATCCGTTGCTGGAAAATCACTCCAGGCCGAATCGGCTTGTTGCGATTCTCATCAACAAGTTCGAATTCTTGCCGAGCGAATCGATCGACTTGAGCGAGAGGCCGTCCGCAAGGTAGTGGAATCCTCACCCCAAATCGAAGCGCCGCTCGACGTTGAATCAACGCCACAAATCGAAAGCACTTTCAACGAGAACATTCGACGGCTGACAGTTCGTCCCGAACTCGAACAGCCAGTAAGTCCGACCATCGAGCGCTAAATCATGTTTTCAATCTCGACGGACTTATAGACTGTTTGCATGGTTCTAAATCCAAGTCGATGGTATAACCGGCAAGCGGCGGTGTTGTGAGAAGTAACTTCCAGCAATACGAATTTCACGCCGACCTGTTGGAATCCTTTGAGCGCCGTCTGCACCATTAGCGACCCCAGTCCTTTGCCGCGCTGGCCGGCGACGATGCCAACATTTTGAATCCAGCCGACATCGATTTTTTCGCAAACACCCTGCACAGTTCCGCAATTCTCACGACGCCCATTTTCAGGGTTCTGGGTCGTCACCAACCAAGTCGCTTCCGGCAAAAAGCCTTGACGCGAAGAGATTTCTTTCATCAGGCGACAACAGCCATCCGCGTCGGCGAGGCAGGGAAACACGTTGGCATCGAGTTCATGGCGAAAACTTCGAAACTTTGCATCCGCATGAGCATTCAAATGACGTGAATGCCAAGAGTGAAAACGGATGCCCACAGGCGGATCTAGATTAACAAACTCTCGATCCCGCAAATCGATTTGCATCCGGTAACGTTTGAAAAAAATTACGGCCATGGGCAATTGGCAAATTAGGCGAGCGAGTCGAGCGTCAGAAAATTTATTACCGTATTCGGACTCGCCCGAGTTCCATTTTGTGGAAGGGAATTCTGGCGAATTCCACTATGCAGTTTAAGTACAAATCTGCCGTTTGCAATAAATCCTCTTACCTCAATCTTCTCTCTCACCAAGCCGTGGCGGAACAGGTGTCTGCTTGTCAGTCGGATTGGTACGCAGCACTTCACCATCCACCGTTCCTTCGTCATATTCACCACCACGCTGCATTGATTCCATCGACATCATTTTGATCTTAAAAATTTTCTTGAACCAGTTCGACACTCGTGTTTTGCACCAGCGACGCACTGGAGGAATGAGTAACGAAAAACCCACGGCGTCCGTAATGAATCCGGGTGTCAGTAACAGTCCGGCAGCGAAAAAAATCATCGCTCCATCAGTGAGCAAATCTGTCGCACCGGAAATCTGGCCGAGCTGTGTCCGAGCCCGCTTTTGTACTGCGTGAAACGACAACCTCGCCGCCCACGCCCCGACGATCCCTGACACGATCACAATCCCGATGGAAATCCGCCAGCCGATCACATCGGACAGGTAGATCAACAGAATCAGATCGGCCAGTGGCACCAGCACGAACAGGAGTATTAGTCTTCCGAGCAAAATTTTCTCGATGGGTAAAGATTCACGAAATCGCTCACAATTCAACACCCATTTCTTTTCGCAACATCTTCATGTCTTCCCACACCAGACGTTTGGTTTTTTCGTTGCCCGTTCGAAGCAAATAAGAAGGGTGATACGTCACCACCACGCGACTGTCATGGTAACGATGAAACTGCCCTCGCAAGCGCCCAAGCGCCAAACCCGAATTCAGCAGTCGCTTGGCAGCAACGCTTCCAAGGCAACAGATAAATTCTGGTTGCAAAATCTCTAATTGTTGCATGGCGTATTGCCAGCAATTATCCAGCTCCGCCTGCGTCGGGGTGCGATTGTTAGGTGGCCTGCATTTGACCGTGTTTAAAATATAGACTTCTTCCCGTTTGAGTTTACTGGCCGTCATGATTTTGTTAAGCAACTCTCCCGAAGCACCGACAAAAGGTTCACCTTTTTTGTCCTCGTCGGCTCCAGGGGCTTCTCCCAAAAACACCAATCGAGGTGTTAGATTTCCAGTGCCGAATACGGTTTGCGTCCGGCAGTTCGATAAATCTCGACAGCGAGTGCAGGCGGCGACCTCGGCTTGCAACAGCTCCAGTGCTGACTTCCGTGCCAGCATGGGCAACGAGGCACAATACGATTTCTGATCGCCGGGAATCGCCATTGGAAGACGCTGCGAGGACTTGGATGGAACCTTGATGTGCCGTTCAGGGGTTGGCAAAGGAACGCTTTGCGTGGTCTCATCCAATTTATGATTCTTGAGATTCGGCGTTTCGTTGCGACTACTGTAATTCTCACTGATTGATTCCCGAACCTGCAGTTCAACTGCCGAAGTTACCGGGGGGATGTCGGTAGTCGCGGAAACGGTCGTCTCGACGTTGACCGCATTCAAGTCGAACTGAAACTGCCCTGAGCCTTTGGGTAGCGTTTCAACTCCCGCTTGAGAGAGACTGCGAAAGTGCTGCGACAGCAACCGCTTCAAACCTGAGATGGTGACAGTCGATTCAGCAATCGGGATTGAGGTATTAGCTTCAGCCATGAAACCATCCATATAAAAATTAAAAAACAAATTTTACCTTGCGTAGGTTCGCTCGCCAGAGCAAGGAATCCGCAGTTTGGCGACGGCAGCTATCAATTGAGCGCTTCAACAAAATTTGAAGTGGTGTTTAGACGCGTTTCACCGATCGAGTCGCTGCAAAAATGTTGATTAACGAGCTAAGCAGGTCGCCGCCGCCCCAACCATCTTCGTAAAATCCGTTCAACGAGAATCCGACATCGAGCTGGCCTGCGATCAAGTCGTCCAGCGTATGCCCGAACTCGCGGGGACGATCACCCAGCAGCCGCTGACGCTCTTCGGCGGGTAAATCGAAATCGCTGTAGGGAATCGCATGTCGAACGAGCAAGCGTTTCTTGTCCATTTCGGCGGTGTCAAATAAATAGTAAACCGGGTTGATGAAGCCGGTGATCAAGGCACCGCCCGGTTTGAGCACTCGATAGCACTCATTCCAAATCGGTCGTACGGCGGGCACAAAACAAACAGAGCAGGGATTTAGGACAAGATCGAAATGGTCATCCGAGAACTGACTCAAATTAGCCATGTCGCCAGAAACCAAGTTCAGTTTTAACTTTTCTCGTTCAGCGACGACACGATCGCGGGCGAGCTGTTCGTCGCTTACATCGAACACCGTCACTTCCGCTCCAGCCGCTGCAAGAATCGGGCCTTGCCGTCCGCCACCAGCTGCCAAGCAAAGAATTCTCTCACCCGAAAAGATCGCCGGTTGCTCTGTCTGCCAGTCAGCGAACCAGCGACGAGGCACGCTCTTTTGTGGTGTGACTCGAATTTTCCAATCGCCGACTCGAGCTCGACTGATCTCATCGGTCGTGGCAGCAAGGTACAGTCGATCCCCGGCACGAGCCATCGCATTCCAAGCTTGTTGATTGAAGGCAACCGCAGCAGCCTGTTCCGAGCTGGAATGTTTCATTGCTGAACGCTCACGAGTCGCCTGACTGATCGATCAACTGCAATTTGCAATGGACAAAATTGAATACGACGGAAACGGACGCTAACACTCCGGCGGCTGAGGACCTCAGCGGTCGGGTACTATCCCTCGATTTCGCCAAAACTAAGGTTTATCGATTTTGATTCCCAATTCTTTCAACTGAATGGTTTCCACGACGTTCGGCGCTTCGGTCATCATATCGTAAGCCTTTTGAGTTTTCGGAAACGCGATGCAGTCGCGAATGTTATCCAAACCTCCAAAGAGCATCACGATGCGATCGATACCCAATGCAATGCCGCCGTGTGGCGGTGCACCATATTTGAGCGCATCGAGCAAGAATCCAAAACGTTCTTGGGCGGATTGCTCGTCCATCCCCAGCAGCCCGAAGACTTTTTGTTGAGTTTGATTATCGTGAATTCGAATCGTACCGCCGCCGGCTTCACTGCCGTTGATGACCAGATCGTAAGCCTTTGCTCGCGCAATCGCCGGATCGGTATCGAGCGCGGCAAGGTGTTCATCAAGCGGAGCCGTAAAAGGATGGTGCATCGCGATATAGCGACCTGCTTCCACATCGTGCTCGAACATGGGGAACTGCACGATCCAGGAAAAATGCATTTGTTTCGGATCGTAAAGCTTCAACTCCGCTCCCATTCGTTTTCGCAGCGCGTAAAGCGCTTTGCAACTGACCTCCCAGGAGTCGGCGATGAACAATAACAGGTCGCCGGGTTCTGCATCAAGCTTTGATTTGAATTCCGCCAAATGCTCTTCAGTGAAATTTTTGGCGATTGGAGAGAAAAGCGTTCCGTCGTCTTCGCAGCGGAACCAAGCTAGTCCTTTGGCGCCGAAATCTTCTTGCACGAGCGCCGTCAATTCATCGATTCGTTTCCGTGAGAAGGTGGCCGCCGCATTTTTCGCATTGATCCCACGTACGAAGTTTCCAGAATCAGCAACACAGCGGAAGACGCGGAATTCCGTTTTCGCCGCGATGTCGGTGCAGTCAACAATCTCCATGCCAAATCGCAGATCAGGAGCATCGTGACCAAAGCGGGTCATCGCTTCATCGTAGGTCAGTCGAGGCAGCGGCAGTTGCAGATCGATGTTCAAAATGTCTTTTGCCAGCTTTTGCATCAAACCATCAATGATGCCAATCACGTCATCGGTATCAACGAAGGACATTTCGAGATCAAGTTGGGTGAATTCCGGCTGGCGATCAGCACGGAGATCTTCGTCTCGAAAGCAACGCGCGACTTGAATGTAGCGATCGTAACCGGCAATCATCATGATCTGTTTGTAGATCTGTGGCGATTGTGGGAGCGCGTAAAATTTCCCGTTGAAGACTCGGCTGGGAACAAGATAATCTCGAGCGCCCTCGGGAGTGCTTCTGCCGAGGATTGGCGTTTCGACATCAATGAAACCGTGGGCGTCGGCGTAGTCTCGCATCGTCTTAATGATGCGACTGCGAAGGAGCAAAGTTTCCATCATCCGCGCCCGGCGCAAATCAAGGTAGCGATGTTTTAGCCGCAAATCTTCGCCGGGTAAATCTTTTTGACCCGGTACAAAAGGTGGAGTTAAGGATTCGTTGAGGATCTCCAGTTCAGTTACATGGAACTCAATTTCACCGGTTGCGATTTTAGGGTTGGATTGTCCTGCGGGACGTTCGGAAACGGTACCTGACACCTTAATGACGAACTCGGGCCGGAGGCGGGCGGCGATCGCCATGATTTCGGCGGGCGATTGACCACCGACCACGACTTGGGTGCGCCCATAACGGTCGCGCAAATCAACGAATTTTCCGCCCCCGTGATCGCGAATGGTGTCCACCCAACCGGCCAAGGTCACGTTTTGGCCGACGTGGGAAAGATTAAGCTCGCCGCAAGTATGTGTTCGAAGCACTGATTGTTTATCCGGAAAATCGGGTGGAAATTGGTCGATGGAAGACTCGCTAATATCGCAAACGGAAGCGATTTAGCAAAGGTGCGACCGAGAAACTTGTCGTGATTTTTTTATGTTGTCACCGCCAATGCGAACATGCACCCCCGCAAAGACCGTCGAAGTGATTTTAATTCCCAAAGAACCTGTCCTTGCCGATACTTAACAGCACTTGATGCAAAATGTCCCGAGACAGGTCAATTTGAAACCACCCGAACGGGGGTGGGAGTAAGCAGTTTTTTCGGATAATTTCTGATTTACGGAACAATCAGGATTTTTCGGCTATTTGTATTTCGGATGCAAATCAGCCGGGTAATCGTTTAAACGATTTCTGTCGGCGTGACGTATAAATATTCGATGTCCCTAGAAATGCAAACAACACGAATGTCCAATGCCGAGATCTCGGCTCTAATGCAGCGCATTTGCGGGCACATGAAGATTGCGTTTTCGGCGAATCGGGTATTCCCCTGCTTGGCGGATTTAGATCAAGAAGGTCGAGCGGTCAGCGATCTCGACAAATTTCGTGCACTTGGAAAGCAATTCGGGATTCGGTTTCAGCAGATGTCCGGCTCTATGCGCGACTTGAAGCAAGTCGTGAGCGATGGCGGATTGATTTTGGCGGGGCACCAGTCTCCCGACGGTGACGATTCGGCAGATGACTTGTTAATTCTAAAAACACAGAGTCGGAATCAGTTTTTGGTTAACCATGCGGGTGAGGAAAAGACCGTTTCGGCAAAATGGTTACAATGCAATCTTCAAGAAGATAAAGATGGTCATTATCAATGGTCGCTAGTCCAGCCAATTCTTGCGGCTGAAAGCGCGTCGAGTTTTCACTATCAAAGTGGCACGCTTTCGGAACCACTCGAGCCGTTTCGACGATTCTTGGCGCTTCTGAAACCGGAGGCTCAAGATATTCGCTCGATCTGGGTCTTCTCGATGATCATTGGCTTACTCAGTCTCACTACACCTCTGGCGGTTGAAGCCGTGGTGAATACGATCGCGTTTGGAAGATACTTGCAGCCGCTGGTGGTGTTGTCGCTGATTGTGTTGGTATTTCTTAGCTTCCGCGCGGGACTGCAAGTGCTGATGACGATTATCACTGAAATCATTCAGCGTAAACTGTTTGTTCGCACGGTCGAAGATTTGTCTTTTCGGTTAGGGCGAGTTCCTTTATCGGTTTGGAAGAAGTATCACGGACCGGAGTGGGTGAATCGTTTTTTCGATATTGTGAATGTGCAGAAGATTACAGCAAAGTTGCTGCTCGACTCGCTGATGCTGGCTTTGCAAACGGTGATTGGATTGTCGGTGTTGGCCTTTTATCATCCATTTTTGTTGGGCTACGATATTGGTTTGTTGGCGATGATGTCCTTTGTGCTTTATTACATGGGACGTGGTGCGATCAAGACTTCACAGGAAGAATCGCAACTAAAGTACGAGACTGCCGCTTGGCTGCAGGAGATCGTGCGGCATCCGACTACTTTCAAATACAATGGCGGCTTGGCCTTCGCCGTCAATCGGGCGGATGAATTGGCAGCTCGATACATCAATAGTCGTCAGAAACACTTTAGCATTCTGATCCGCCAAATTTCTTTTGCGATGATCATGCAGGTGATTGCCGCCACCGTTTTGCTGGCGCTGGGCGGCTATTTAGTAATCAAAGGAAAGCTCACGTTGGGTCAATTGGTCGCTGCCGAACTGATCGTGACGGTGATCCTTGGTTCTTTCGCCAAAATCGGAAAAGACCTTGAGAGCTTTTATGATTTGATGGCTTCCGTGGACAACCTTGCCAAGATATTCGATTTGCCCGACGAACGAAGCGATAAAATTCTTATCGCGCGACGACCAGGTGCATATGGATTGAGTCTCGTTGATATGAGGCTGAACGAGAACACTCCAAATAAAGTAAACGTCGAGTTTCTATCGGGAAGAACCTATGCCATTTTTGGCGCATCAGAACTGCATCGCGGCAAACTTATCGATGCCATGGTGGGACAGTTGAATCCGATCAGTGGCTATGTCTTGCTGGAGGATTTCCGAGTCGATGCGATTGGTGCCGAATCGCTTCAGGAGAAAATTAGCCTGATTCGCGACATCGAACTGTTTGCTGGAACCGTTGATGAGAATTTGAGAATGGGGCGAGAAAATTTTAGTGCGGCTCAGGTCAATGAGGTGGCAACCCGACTGGGGCTGCAACAGACTTTGTCTGGCTTGCCTCAAGGCTGGAGCACTCATTTGAATATCGGTGGATATCCACTCACTCAGGATCAGGCGATTCGATTGGTGCTGGCGCGGGCTCTGGTTTCAAAGCCCGGCATTCTGTTCATCGACGGATTGCTTGATCGACTGTCTGATGACGATACCGATGAAGTGCTAGCGATCTTGGGGACCTTCTCTTCGGAGATCACGATGATTGTGACGACCGGCCGTCGGGCAATTGCTCGTTGGGCAGACCGAGTCATGAACTTGAATGGTGAAACTTGGTCGCTGGCAAAGTATTCCGGTTAGGCGAAGATGTGCCGATTAGGCGAAGAATGAGAGTTAGGCGAAAAGCGGGAGCCAGGTAAAGGTTTGGCCGCTGGCGATTTAAATCTGAGAATCTACGACAATGAACTCGATAAAGATGAGTAAGCCGAACAATCGGATTGGCACGGTTGTCCCGGCCAAAAAACGAACGGCAACCATTCATTTGGTTCAGTCGACGCGTTTTGCGAGGCGGCTGGCCAAGTTGTTGCTGGTTGGATTAATTGTCTCGATCTTGGCGATGACCTTTTTGCCGTGGCAACAAACATCGCGTGGAACAGGTCAAGTCGTTGCTTATGCTCCTCAGGAGCGGCAACAAGCCGTGACTGCACCAATTAAAGGCGTGGTGGCACAAATTGCAGATGGATTGGTGGAGGGTTCCGTTGTCAATCGAGGTGACTTCCTGGTGGAAATCCAACCGTTTGCGGCGGACATGGTTGAGCAACTGAATGGTCAGTTGGCTGAGTTAAAAGTTAAGGAAGCGACTGCAAATGTAAAAGCGGAAGCCTATTCGCAGAATGTGGATGGCTTCACCGAGGCACGGGATTTCGCCATCAGTGCCGCCGAGGAAATGATTGCGGCTGCGAAGGCGAAACTGGAGAGTAAACAGAAACAAATTTCCGCCTTCGATGCAAAAGAGCTTCAATCTCGATTGAACTACGAACGACAGGATGAACTTTTTCGACGCGGGTTGAAGCCTGCCAAGGAAATTGAGCTGTTGAAGAAAGAATGGGACGTTGCCAAGGCTGATGTCGAATCGGTCAAAGAAGACGTGTCGGGACTCAAGAATGAACTGAAGGCAAAACAAGAAGAACTAGAAGAAAAGCGGCATGTTGCTCAAACGAAAATCGATTACGCGCGGGCAATGCAACAAGACGCGATTGGAAGCGCCGCCACGATTCGCAAAGAGATTCGTGACGTTGCGATTAAACTTCAAGAAATGGATCGTTTGAAGATCACCGCGCCACGCGATGGAACAGTGTTTCGTTTAAACGTGAACGAGCGTGGAGATGCGGTCAAGGAAGGCGATCCGCTACTGACATTAATTCCTGAAGCAACCCAAAAAGCAGTCGAGTTGTTTGTCGTTGGTAACGACATGCCACTGGTCCAAATCGGCCAAGAGGTTCGGCTGCAATTTGAAGGCTGGCCCGCCGGGCAGTTACCCGGTTGGCCGTCGGTCGCAGTTGGAACTTTTTGCGGAACGGTTGCGACTGTCGATGCCACCGACAACGGTGTGGGTTCGTTCCGAATATTGATTGCACCCAGGGAAGATGAACAAGCATGGCCGTCCGATCGCTATCTTCGTCAAGGCGTCCGCGCAAATGGTTGGGTGATGCTGCGCAAAGTTTCGCTAGGTTACGAAATTTGGCGACAATTAAATGGCTTCCCCGTGATCCTCTCGGACGAGGAACCTGGGAAATCGGATTCCGAAACGAAGAAGCCGAAACTTCCAAAATAGGCTTGCTGCCGCAATCGGTTCTGGACGATCTCGCGAAACAGCTCGTGCCAATTCGCGGGCGGCTGGCAATGCTTGGCTTGATTTGCTTGACCGCCGGATGCAGCCTTGGAGACCGCAACCGTTCATCTGTACCCAGACACTTCGCGCAAAAACCAATCCAGCAATCGACGCTGGCGACGGCCAGTTTGAGCCGCAGTCCTTTAATCACTTCCCAAATACCAAAAGCCGCCGAAGCTTGGTCGGATTCTGAAACAGTGCCTACGCAATCCGATTCGAGCGTCGAGTTGGTTGGCTTTCAAGAAAGCGAAAATACGGACTCACTTTCGCTAGCAAAGGTGCTGGCTTCCGTCGCTGACTGCTATCCCGAAATTCAAATTGCGATTGGAGAGCTCGAATCGGCGCGGGGCAAAGTTCTAGCGTCATGGGGCGAGTTCGATGATGTCTTCTCGGCAGAAAGCATCTCGCAGCCGGTGGGCTTTTACGAAAACTACCGCAATGGAGCAGGAATTTCTCGACCACTTTATGGTGGTGGCGAGGTCTTTGGAGCTTATCGAATTGGAGACGGAAGCTTTGAACCTTGGTACGGGGAAAGAGAGACGAACGAGGGCGGTGAACTCAAAGCCGGTTTTTCACTTCCATTGCTGAAGGATCGCAATATCGATTTGCGGCGGGCTAATGTCCGCAGCACAGCACTTGATCAAAATCAGATCGAAGCCAATGTTGAAACCCGCTTGCTACAATTTCAACGATTCGCCACCCAAGCCTACTGGGACTGGGTTGCCTCGGGGCAAGCCGTGCGGATTCAGCAACAACTGCTTACGCTGGCCGAGCAACGTGTCGAGCAAATCAATGTGCGAATTGAAAAAGGTGATCTCGCCGGGATTGCCAAGATCGATAACGATCGCTTCATTGCCAATCGAAAAAACGAACTCATTAAATCTCGCCGAGGATTGGAGAAAGCCGCCATCAAATTGTCGCTTTTTAATCGCGATGAAAATTGTAGTCCCGTCATCGCTGGCGAACAGCGATTGCCGAATCAGTTTCCCGAGGCTTCGCAAATCGCATCCATTCAAACGGAAGCCGACATTCAATTGGCACTGCAAACCCGCCCCGAGTTAGTTGAGCTTTTCGCGGCTCGACAGCAAGCTTGCGTTGAACTTAGGTACGCTCAAAACTTGCTGCTGCCAAAACTCGACATGATTGGCGTTGCCGGCCAGGACTTGGGAACTCCTGCCAGCGCCAAAGGTGACAAATCGGCGTTAGAGTTGCAGCTGGGGGTACTCGCAGAGGTCCCGATCCAACGACGAGAGGGTTACGGAAAAATCCAGGTAGCCCAGGGAAAAATCAGTCAGATCGATGCGAAGCGACGACTTGTTTCCGACAAGATTCGCGCTGAAATTCTCGATGCGGCGTCGGCGGTTAATGCGGCAGCGGATCAAATTCAGCAGTCTTCCGAGAATGTTCGCTTGAACGAACAATCACTCGAACTTGGGCGGTTGGCGTTTGAAGAAGGCGATATCGACTTGCTCGCGCTAAATATCTACGAATCATCAATCGCCGATGCTCGCTTGCAATTGCTCGACGCCCAATAC
>JBGSKR010000014.1:0-3626 GCA_041741135.1 Mariniblastus sp. | reverse complement strand
CATCGAACAGGTCACTTTAGGGAATGGAATTAAAGAACATTTAAGAACGGCGTCGAACGCCAGTGTAATGAACTACCAGCTTGCTCTCACGACGATCATCCCAATGGCGATGTGCCCTTCGGATGGGGTCAATCCAAAACTAAAAACTGTTGCGCCTTCTCTTCCCCCACTTCCCGCGTCGAATCCTGCGGGCCAAGGTTTTCACGGGAACTACGTTGCCTGCGCCGCCTCGGGTTATTTTGACAAGGTTGACCCCGAAGGATCGGCGGAACTCGCCGCTCGCTATCAAGGAAAAAGTCCAATTCAAGTAGCTCAAGATCTCGACGGCATTTTCTTTCCGAAATCAAAGGTGACGCTTACCGATGTTTTGGATGGCGCGTCCAATACGCTGATGTTTGCTGAGTTGATTCTGGTTGAAGATCGCACGCGTAACGACTTGCGAGGTCGCTACAGCAATCCGGCTCATGGGAATGTTTTCTTTTCGACGCGGAGAACCCCCAACACTTCAGAAGCGGACAGGCATACTTGGTGCGGTGGTCCAGATACGCCTCCGAAAGCGCCATGCATTCAGCTTGGCAATGGGAGTGGCCTATCGGTGGCACCTCGCAGTTACCATTCAGGCGGTGTCAATGCGGGCAAGGTAGACGGTTCGGTTCATTTTATTGCCAATGATATTAATCCGATCGTATTCCGAGCGCTCGGCAGTCGGGATGGATCGGAAGTCGCTTACGAGTGACCGACTTTCGAATTCGAGTCTTTAATCGGTTTGGTGCGACTAATGGAATCAAAAATGTTTGCGAATCGATCTCAAGCTTCAACTCTTGGCGGCGTCTTGCTATCGATCATGAGCATCGCGAGCCTGACAGGGTGCAGCCCATCAGACGGCATGGTGGAAGTTAGTGGCACGGTAACGTGGAATGGGCAACCGATTGAGACGGGGTTCGTGTCATTCGTTCCCGATCCCGGCAAGAGCCCTCAAGCTGGCAAGATTGTAAACGGACAATTTCGATTTAGAGCTTATCCAGGACAAAACACCATCCGGATTTTGGCTGAAAAGAAAGGCGAGTTCAATCAAGCAATGAATCAGTACAACTACCATCAATTCCTGCCGCCGAAGTACAACGAGGAAAGCGAATTGTCAGAAGAAGTCAGCGCAAGCGGAAGCAACGTTTTTAATTTCCCTCTGAGCGATTAAATAAATTCAATCGCTCTTTCACAATCCCGCATTAGGCAGTTGCCGTCAAATAATGTACCAATGTTAGCGGAACGGCGCGAGCCGTCCGGTGTGAGGAAACCGGATCGCTTGCGCAATACCGCTAACATTCCGACCGGTACATATTTAACGAGCGGTTGCCTTACTCTCTGCGAAGGGCTTCGATGGGATCCATTTGGGCGGCGCGCATTGCGGGATAGAGTCCAAAGATGACACCGACCATCACCGAAATGAAAAATGCGATGGGAATCGATGCGGGCACAATTACCGGCGACATGACTTTGGCGACTTCCGGCAAGTTCAAATAAAACTCAGGCGCAAAGCGCTGGACTAACCAACGAACAGACTCGATCGTCGCCGGACAAAGCAATCCACCCAAGATGCCCGTCAGTCCGCCAACAACGGATAGCGAAATTGTTTCGGCTAAAAATTGTTTGGTGATATCGGAGCGTTTTCCGCCGAGTGCTCGGCGAATCCCAATCTCCCGAGTTCGCTCGGTGACGGTCGCGAGCATGATATTCATGATTCCGATACCACCCACGATTAAAGAGATCGCGGCGATCAGGCCCATGAACATCATGAACATCAGCCGTGTGTTTTGCGCCTGCTCGAGTAGTTCAAACGGAACGACGACCGAAAAATCCTGCCGTTCGACTCGACTATTATTTCCTCGCAAGGTGGCTTCGACCAGTTTCGCCGTGCGCGGCACGTCTTCTGAATCTTCGACTTGAATGGTGATTTGCGAGAGCTCGAATTGCTTTACTGAAAACGAACCACCGGATGTTTTTCGTTCTTCGTCTCCCATGCGGGATCTCATGGTGGTGATCGGAATATAGATATCCAGCGAAAAGTCCTGCGCTGCAAGTGATCCGCCAATCGCCGCAGTGGCGTTGCGATGCTTCAAGACGCCCACGATTTTGTAGTAGTCTTTTTTCTCCGGGAGAAAAATCTGTTTGCCCAGCGGGTCTTCCGAGGGGAATAAACGCTGCGCAAGCTTCGCCGCAATCACGCAGACCGATGACCGTGATTCGCATTCCTGCGGCGTGAGAAAGTGACCACGTTCGAGTTCAAGATGAGTGACCGTTTGATATTCGGGAGTGCAGCCAACCAATCGACCATCGACGGGTTTCACGTTGGGGTTACCGGTATAAGTAAACCTCTGCGTCAACTCTCGAATTGGGAGAACTTGCTTGACCGTGGGAATGGTGCGGGCGATCATGGCGGCTTCGGCACGCTTGATGCCAAAAGCGTTGATGACTCGGAAGTTTCCGTCGGATTCGTCGGGTGGCTGGACAGTGCGAACGATGATATTCTCGGCACCGAGGTCTTTGATTTGCCGCTGGGCTTGCAGGCTGATCCCTTCGCCAATGGCCAGCAACCAAATCACGCTGGCGACGCCGATAAATATCCCCAACACCGTCAATGCCGAACGCATCGGGTGCAAGAGTAAAGATTTCAGGCCTAATTTCCAGGTGCGAAACATAATTTAGGAGTTTTCAGTTTTCAGGGTTCAGGAAGTAACAGCATCGGAAACTCATTCAATAAATGATTCGATTGGCGATCGGTTCATCGACTTGGATTTCGCCGTCCTTCAGCCGAATCACCCGTTTTGCGTGTTGTGCGACGTCATCCTCATGAGTGACCATGATAATTGTGCGGCCTTCGTCGTTGAGTCGCTGAAAGAGGGCCAAAATTTCTGAAGTCGTGACAGAGTCGAGGTTTCCGGTTGCTTCGTCGGCCAAAATAAATTGTGGATCATTAACCAGCGAACGCGCGATTGCAACTCGTTGCTGCTGACCGCCGGACAATTGTGACGGGCGATGCGAAAGTCGATCTGCCAGTCCGACCATCGCGGCCAGTTTCGCGGATCGCTCGCGAGAACGTTTGTCCAATTTGCCGAGGTAAAACAGGGGGACTTCAATGTTTTCAACGACGCTGAGTTGAGGAATCAGGTTGTAGGATTGAAAGACAAAACCGATACGCGAGGCGCGAATATCAGACAGTTGGTCGTCGCCCATCGTTGCAACATCGTCTCCGCCCAACACGAATGATCCCGAAGTAGGTCGATCCAAACAACCAAGCAAATTCAATAAAGTACTTTTGCCAGATCCTGAGGGCCCCATGATTGCGATGTAGTCACCACTGGGAACGTCAAACGATACTCCGCGCAACGCCCGCACCGTCTCCGATTTAAGAATGTAGTGTTTGGCCAAATCACGAATGACGGCCGCCATCGGCGTGTTGGATTTCGGCGGTGGCATTGCGCTGGAATTAGATTGGAAGTTATTGGATGGACAGAGTTGTCCATCCTACGGAAGGAGGTGGTGGACGGACAGGAATGTCCATCCTACGGAAGGAGGTGGTGGACGGACAGGAATGTCCAGCCTACGAAAAGGTAGTGGACGGACAGGAA
>JBGSKR010000013.1:0-5947 GCA_041741135.1 Mariniblastus sp. | reverse complement strand
TCTCTCCGAGACTTTGCGCACTGATTTTTCTTTCATTTAATTGGGACTTAACTTCGATGGATCAGCCAAAAATCGCCGCCGCTTTCCCTATTCAGGTCGATTTGATCGCCGGAAAAAAATATGCGTGGTGTACCTGTGGATTTTCTGGCAGCCAACCTTTCTGCGATGGTAAACATAAGGGATCGACCTTCACGCCGCTGGTGTTTACAGCCGAGGAAACAAAAACGGCTTACTTCTGCCAGTGCAAGCGGACGCAAAACGGTCCACTCTGCGACGGTGCCCATAAAGGTTGCGAAACCGATTGCGATTCGGGTGAGCTGTAGAGATTGCGCTGAGCGTTTTCGGATGAATGACCGGAGGACTCGCTCCCAATCGCTAGAATTGCCCGCCGAATTAGCGCAAGGCGTGAGGCGATGATCAATTCTTAATTCTGGCGATGCAGTTTTCAGCTAGCGGCGGAAGCCAATCCGTTGGTTTAACGGCGTTAACGATTCCGCGTTCTTTTCCGGTTGGGTCAGAATTGGATGACGGTTCTCCAGTTTGATTGCCGATACCAAGAGGGTTGAAATATCGCTTGGCATCGTTGCTGCGCTTGCAGGCGGTTGAAAAAGCCTCACGATGCGTGCCCGACCTAGAAGGAGAGTTCATGGTTTCTCGCCGAGAATTTATTAGTTCCGCCGCAATACTTGGTTTAGCCGCCGGCGCATCGACCGTCCCCGGAATCGGGCAGAAATTGCTATTCGCGGGTGCGACGCCGGTTTTCTCCACCGATCTCGGTTGGGCTTCGCAGCGCATTGAAACGATCCCGCACAATGCAGCACTTCGCCCTCCTGTTGTAACCGGTGTTAGCGTGCAAAACGGTGGAGACTTGGTCGCGATCGTTGGCGATGACCATGTTGTCTGTTTGTATGATGTGCGTCAACGGATTTTCACCGAACACTTAACTCGACACACAGACTGGGTTCGAGCCGTTTCCTTTTCTCCTGATGGAAGTCAACTAGCGACTGCTGGCAACGACCGAACGCTGGTACTGTGGAATGCTCGCAGACTTGCAGAATCACCGCTTGTTAAACGTCAACCCGAGGCGATCATCGCGCTCGCGTTTTCTCCGGACGGAAAACAACTTGCGACGGTTGGTTTTGATGAGTACCTGCGAGTTTTCGATGTTGCTTCGGGCGAACAAGCCTACCAAGTCTCCTGTCCTTGTTCTGATAATCATGCCGTCGAGTTTTCGGTGGATGGAAAGTTGATCGCGGCGGGAGGTCGATGTGGAACGATTCGCGTTTGGAACACCAGCGATTTTCACGAAGTAGCGAAGTTTAAATCGCATCGGAATCGCATTCGTAGCATCGAGTTTACGACAGACGGAAAGATCGTCAGCGCTGGTGATGATCAGTTTGTCCACATTACCGATCCAGCGAAACCCGATACCGTTCGTAGTCTGCCAAGAATGCGTGCGAAGTTGTACGCAACGACGCTGTTGGACAACGGCTTAATTGCGACGGCTGGCAGCGACAACAAGATTCACATCTGGCAAATCAGTGACTTACAAACTCTTGGCTCGTTGATCGGGCACACTGGCACGGTGTCGAGTCTCGATTACCGAAACGGTCAACTAATTTCCGGCAGCTACGACACTACTGTTCGCATCTGGAATTCGAAAGCGGCTGCACCGCTCAAACAGCGTCAAACTGAGCTTAATGGTGGCTGGAGCCCAACATTAAAATAAATTCTCGGCGTTCATCGAAAACGGATTCTTCGAGAACGCTATCGCCGCCTTCTTGCCTTTCAACAGAAGCAACGGTCAGAGAAATACGC
Source organism: Mariniblastus sp. (assembly GCA_041741135.1). Classification (GTDB taxonomy): domain Bacteria; phylum Planctomycetota; class Planctomycetia; order Pirellulales; family Pirellulaceae; genus Mariniblastus. The sequence goes on along the minus strand of JBGSKR010000013.1, from coordinate 4,129 downwards.
AAAATTCTAGTGCGTCCCACCCAATTCAATTATTCGCGGCGCTTTTACAGGGAGGTAAGAGTCATGGGCATTCTTAAAAAAATTACCAATCGGGTTCTCGGCAAATCGGAAGATTCTGCGGAAACAAAAAAACGCAAGGCTGAACTTCTGCGTCGCTGTTATTTCGAAGTGATGGAACAACGCCGCGTGCTGTCCGCCGATCCCGTGATCGCCGCGATTACTTACCTCGAAGCCGATGATGGCCAAGATACCACGCCCGATCAATTCGAAGTCACTTTTCAGGGCGGTGCTGCCACCACGCAACTTACACAGTTCGTGATCAACGGCGATCAAGACGGCAGTGGGGATATCTCCGGTGGGGATATGATCTTCGACGTCAACACCAACCCTCCCGGCACGAGTGGTTCGCATCCGTTTCTTTTTGATGCCGCCAACAGCGTCGGTATTACGTCAGACGACATTGTGAGCTTCGAGGTTTCTGATGATGGTTTGTCGCTGACCGTGAATCTGAGAAATTTTGAAGCCGGAGATAAATTCGCTTTCACCATTGACGTCGACGAGATTCAAGGCGACCGCATCGATAAAATTGCGTCTGGTGTCGAGTTTGAGGGCACCAAGTTCAGCGCCACGTTCGTAGATGAGAATTACACTTTCGCCAGTAAAGACATCTCGGTCGTCACGCTGTTGGAAGATGGTTACGAGCAAACGCAAGGCGAAGGAGTCTTCTACGATGAATACGATGACTTGCTCGCGGAAGGTTCCGATTTGAGCGGTGCCACGCTCAACCTTGAAGCCGACAACGCAACCGGTCAAGCCAACCGCAACGCGGCTGCGATTGATGCTTATGAATTGGTTGCCAAACCGATTGTCATTTCCGGCACGGTCTATCACGACGAAGATATGGACTGTGTTCAGGACGCGGGCGAATCCGGAATCGGGGGCGTCAATGTTAGTTTGCAATTGCTGAACACTACCACTGGACAGTACCAAAACGTTGCTTCGACGACGACGGACTCCAATGGCAACTACGAGTTCGGCACTAACCTGAATTTGCAGCCCGGCACCTATCGACTTATCGAAACTCAGCCTGACGGATATCTGAATGTGGGTGCGGTGGCTGGTACGGTCGCGGGCACCTCATCAGGAATCGTGCAGAATGACGCTTCCGGCAAACCCAATGTGATCGCCGACATCCACATTCCGCTTGGTGGAACTGCCGCAACCGATTACGACTTCTGTGAAGTTAAACCTGCATCGCTCTCCGGTAATGTCTGGCATGACGCAGATGACGACGGCGTCTTTGATTCGGGCGAACATGGAATTGCCAACGTGCTAATTCAAGTAACTCGCGTCGGTGCCAATAACGGTGTGACAAATGATCCGTTTGCTGGCACTGATCCGATTTTTATTCGCACCGATGCAAACGGTCACTACTCGATCGACCTGCTGCCTCCTGGTGTTTACGAAATCGTTGAGATCAACAACTATCCGCCCGGCGAAGTCGATCCGCTTGCCGCATATTTGGACGGCAAAGATTCGGTCGGCAAGGTCGGCGGAATCACGGTTGGCGTTGGTAGCAACGACAAAGTCACTCAGGTCGCGTTGTTTGCCGATGACGATGGAGTCGAATACAACTTCGGCGAAATCAAGCCCGCTCAAATTGGTGGCTATGTCAGCCTGACCACGCCCGAAGGCGATTGCGTTGATCCGACTGATCCGAATCGTGTTGGCATCGAAGGCGTTTCCATCCAACTTTATGACATCGATGGGAATCTGGTTGCAACGACCACGACGAACGCGAACGGTTACTACGAGTTCAATTCGCTTCGACCCGGCACTTACTCTGTCGTTCAAATTCAACCAAGCAGTTACCTTAGCGTTGCGGAAAAAATTGGCACCGTCGATGGCTCTGCTGTCGGCACCAAGTCAGAAAATCGATTTGAAGCCATTGCACTTTCTTCGGGTAGCGAAGGCTCGATGTACAATTTCTGCGAGACGTTGCCTGCCGAAATCTCGGGAACCGTTTATCACGACCGCAACGATAATGGCTTACAAGATTCAGGTGAAGAAGGCATCGGCGGCACGGTGATCGAACTTCGGGACGTTGATGGAAACGTGATTTCCGTAACGATGACCGATTTCGAGGGTAATTATTCGTTCGATAACCTTTATCCCGGTGAATACAGCGTCTCCGAAATTCAACCTTTCGCTTTCAACGACGGCAAAGACACACTGGGTGTTGTGACGGATATGAGCGGAGCCACACGAGTGACTGGCGTGATGGAAAACGATCGGTTCCGGCTCGTTGAACTCAAGGCTGGTGACGAGGGCACTGAATACAACTTCGGCGAACTTCGTCCGTCTTCCATTTCAGGGATGGTTCACGCGGACATCGATGGCGATTGCACGTTTGATGCATCGAAAGGCGACACACCACTGGCGGGTGTGTTGCTGGAATTGTTGAATGCGAACGGCAATGTTGTGGCTACCACGACGACCGATCTCAATGGATTTTACTCGTTTGATGACTTGTTACCCGGAACTTACTCCGTTCGAGAAACGACGCCAGCCGGATTTATTAACGGTGGTACGAGCGTCGGAACCGTTGGCGGTAACAGCAACGGAATAAAAGGCAATGACCTGATCTCCTCCATCGTACTTGAATCGGATCAGTCTGGCGTCAACTACGATTTCTGTGAGAACGTTCCTGCCGAAATCAGCGGTACCGTCTATCACGACCGCAATAACAACGGTGTTCAGGAATCGGGAGAAGAAGGCATCGCTGGCGTGCGAATGATTCTGACTGATAAGAACGGCAACGTCGTCAAAGAGACTTTTACGGATTCGTCGGGCGACTATCGTTTCGCCGAACTGATTGCAGGTGAGTACACCGTACGGGAAATCCAACCAGTTGAATTTACCGATGGCAAAGATTCCGTAGGGTTGGTCGGCGGCGTCACGGTGGGTGTTGGCACGAACGATCAGACCAGCGCCATCGTCATTCGTGGCGGTCAACAGGGAACGGAATACAACTTCGGCGAATTAAAATTGGGTGAGATTCGCGGGATGGTTCAAGCTGATGCCAACGGCGATTGCGTGTTCAATCCGGCGGATGGCGACAAACCGCTTGCTGGTGTGACGCTTCAATTGTTGAACTCAAACGGAGACGTGATTGCTACGACTTTGACGGATAGCAACGGTGCTTATGTGTTCTCGAATTTGCTCCCCGGAGAGTATTCGGTTCGCCAAATTCAGCCTGAGAGCTATTTCACCCAAGGCCAATCGGTTGGTGATGGTGGCGGAACGGCTTCCGAAAATTTATTGTCCGGCATTGTGATTAGCTCGGGCCAAAAAGTTACGCAATATAATTTCTGCGAAGCCGAAGCCGCCGAGATCACTGGTCGCGTGTGGGAAGACGGTCCTGCTCTCGTAACCGATGATGGCGAACTACCGGCGAACTATCGCGATTTGTTCGACGGCATCTTCCAACAAAACGTGGACACGCCGCTGTCGGGCGTTCGCATGCAGTTGTATTACTACATCGATCCAAACTCCGACGAAATCGCGCCGCGTCCAGTAACTTTGGGCGAGGTGAAGGGCGAGCACTACTCGCACATGGGAACCTCTGACCCAAACGCACCAGTGTGGGTCGTTACAAATGCCAACGGCGCTTACTCGTTTAAGGGCTTGCAGGCTGGTAACTATATCGTGCTTCAGTCTCAGCCTGATGGCTACATCGACGCAAATGACTTCGTGGGCACGACGACAGGGTTCACTTATAATAGTGCGGCCGAAGCGGCCACCGCAGCGCCCTTTTTACAGATCTTCAGTGGCGAGCAATTGACCGATGCAGTGATCAATATTCGCGTCAATGCTGGAGGAATTTCACAGCTCAATAACTTTAGCGAAATCAACATGGTGACGCTGCCGCCTCCGCCAGAGTTACCTCCACCGATTCCACCAACGCCGCCGATCGTTCCCGGCAATCCCTTGACGCCTTCGCCCGGCATGACAGGATTCCCAGGGCTGTACGGTGCTCAACCAAGTGCTTTCACACAATTCATTGGTAACTCTCGCGGTGCATCATTCCAGACGCAAGCGACAGCATCTGAGTCGTACACGTGGCACT
>JBGSKR010000012.1:0-6132 GCA_041741135.1 Mariniblastus sp. | reverse complement strand
TGAAGCTGCCGATGACGTCCGATAGTCAACCGCCGCTCGCCATAACTCGGTTCCATCAGCAACATTGATTCCGATCAATCCGGACTGCATGTAAAAAACAACTTGTTCTGTTCCATTGATATTCGCGACCACTGGCGTCGCGTGCGTGAATTTTTCATCGCCAGACTTCCAAACCAGTTCGCCACTCGATTTGTTAAAAGCTAAAAATGTCTCACCGGCTCCCCCACCGGCAACGATCACTCGATCGCCCTGCAACACTGGAGACGTCGCGTTGTTCCAGTGAATATTGCGACCGGAAAATTGTTTGGCGATGTCTTGTTTCCAGACAGGCTTGCCGGTTGCTGCATCGAGGCAATGCAAGCCAAGTCGCGAATCGTAGACGTAAACACGATCGCCATCAGTGGCAGGAGTTGATCGCGGGCCGTCACCGCCTTTGTTGTCTTGCGTGCCAGAATCACCGCCGCCATCGTACTTAATCGCGGTCAGCGGTTGGCTCCACAGCGATTTACCATCGGCGATATCGAGAGCGATGCACGTCTCTTGTGGATTGCCACTGGAGTCTTTCATCGTCACCAGTGTGAACGCTCGACCATCAGAAATCGAAAATGAACTGAACCCTTTTGCGGCGGGAACCTTCCACGCGTTTGACATCGACGGTTTTCCATTCGCAATTTCCAGTTCTTCGGTGGCAACCCCGTCGCCTCGCGGACCTCGGTACTGATTCCAATCGTCAGCAAAACTGGTCTGCAAAAAAAGATTGCCGAACGAGAAAATGGAAACCAACACGCAGGTTCGGATCGAAAAAATGCCTGGATGACTCATGACAAATGCCCTCGGTTAAAACCCGATGAAACTGGAAGAATGAAATGCTATTGTGTACCAATCTCGCTGCGTAGTCCATCGCCTCCATCTTCTTACCTTCATCTTCTTAACTCTATTCTTTAACCATGACTTATTGCGACTTGGATTTGGTAAGAAAATAGAGGTAAAGAGATCGTGCCGCTCATTAAATTTGGGTTAGAAGATGGTGGGGTTAGAAAATGAAAAAGGTCAGTCTGTTATCTTTTAACCCCACCATCTTTTAACCCATTTTCGAAGCGCAAAAAGTGGGTAGACCTAACATTGTTCGACATTCCTAAAGTTAATGGAGTATTTAAAGCGGCACGAGCTGTGACGAAGTTAGGGTGAGAACATGGTAACTCCGGAAGCCCGATTGTTACACTTTCAGCATCTTTCTCACGAACTCAACCGCTTCGACCTTGCTGGTCAGCTCGCCATCGAGCTGACGAGCGCGGACGGCGGCGAGTAACTGTTTGAACCGCGGGCCACGTTCAATTTTTAATTCAATCAAATCCTGCCCACTTAGCAGCGGCAAAGGATCAAGCTGATCCTGCGGCCAAGTCAATCGCTCTCGACAATAGTCGATGCCCGCTGTGCCGCCAGAAATCGCCGTTGCCGCATCAAGAGCCATCGCCACCGGTTCGCAAATCAGCAGCGGTTGAATCTTCGACCAAGCCTGCGAGTCCGCCGTCAATAGCGTCTGCCAGTGGTTTCCAATCCAACTAATTCGATCACGTTGTTCGTTGGCCAATCGCCAAGCGAGCTGAAGTTCTTTTGCTTTGTCTTCCATCGCACCATCCATCGCGGCTTCCTCTTCACCAACATCGCCGTCAAAATAATCTCTCAGCAACACATAAACGGCTGACTCTAAATCGTGCGACTCAAGCCGCTCCAGTTCCGTGAATCGAATTTCCCAACGAGCTTCCGGCCATGAATCCGTGCCGCACCATCCATCGGGAAGTATTTCGTTCAGCAATTGAGACTCGAGCAAACGCCGCGCGGCCGACGATCGATTCTTATCCGTCAGCATTCGCGAGACTTCAGCGCCAATTCGCTCCGGGCTGACAATTCGAATTTCCGCCGCGTGCAACTTGATCGCCGCCCAAGTCTCTGCTTCGACTTCAAAATCGAATTTGGCAGCAAACCGAACGCCTCGCAACATCCGCAGCTTGTCCTCGGCAATCCTCGCGTGCGGATCACCAATCGCGCGAATCAAACCTGACTTCAGATCAGCTTCTCCACCGACGTAATCCATCACGGTTCTCGAAATCGGATCGTAGAACATGCCGTTGATCGTGAAGTCCCGCCGCAGCGCATCCTCTTGCGCATCGGAAAATTCCACTGAGTCCGGACGGCGACCATCGGAATAACCGCCATCGCGTCGGAACGTGGCAACTTCGATCTGTCCTGCCGATTTTCCACCCAGCACCGTAACCACTCCAAAAGCCGCACCGATCGGCAGCGTGCGACGTTGGCCAAACAGTTCGCGAATCTGTTCCGGCCGGGCGCTGGTTGCAACGTCATAGTCTTTAGGTTCGCGATTCAGTAACCAATCACGCACGCAACCGCCTGCCCACAACGCGTCGAAGCCAGCGTGCTGAAGTTTCTCGACAACCAGTATGGCGAATTCATTGGGGGTCATTTTTATATTGGAAGTCACCCGACCTTCTACTCAGTTTCCACAATCGAGGGATCGTAGTCAGCGGGTGGTTCCAAGCCAAGACAATAAATCGCGGTTGCAGCAAGACTGCTGATACCTAACAGTGGGCTGCTTCCAGAATCCGCTTGAGACGAGAGATTCAGTTTCGTTGTTCGCGTCTCTCGTGCCGCATCGTAAATGTAACACGGAACCGGATTCAGCGTGTGACTCGTTTTCATTTTTGGCTTACCCGCTGCGTCGCATTTGACCTTGCCATTTTTATCAACCTCGTACATCTCGTCGGCGTTGCCGTGATCTGCCGTGATGATCAAAACTCCTCCCACAGCGTCAATTGCCTTGATCAAACGACCGAGACACAAATCAACTGTCTCCACTGAGATTTCAACAGCCAACAGATTCCCCGTATGACCGACCATATCGCCGTTGGGAAAATTCGCACGAATAAAGTCATGTTTTTTGTACCGAATGGAATCCAAAATCACGTCGGTGATCTCAGCACCTTTCATCCACGGTCGTTGCTCAAACGGCAACAGATCCGATTTAATCTCAACGTATTCTTCCAGCTCATCCGAGAATTTTCCACTGCGATTGCCGTTGAAAAAATAAGTCACATGTCCATATTTTTGCGTCTCGCTGACAGCCAACTGCCGCACACCACTCATCGCCAGATACTCGCCCATCACGTCATCGATCACGGGCGGAGACACCAGAAACTTTCTTGGAATCTGAAGATCGGCATCGTACTGCATGATGCCAGCGAATTTCACATTCGGAATCGGACCGCGATCAAATTTGTCAAGATCGGGTTCATCGAAGGCACGCGACAACTCAATCGCGCGGTCGCCACGAAAGTTGAACAAAATTACGCTATCGCCATCAACGATCGGACCAATCGGCTGACCATCGCGAGCGATCACGAACTCGTGCAAGTCCTGATCGATCACGCCCGGCGTTTCCGCACGCAGCGTTACCACCGCCTCGGTCGCTGACGCGAACTGACGCCCGAGGCCTTTGACATGCACATCCCAACCACGTTTGATCATCGGCCATTCTGCTTCGTAACGATCCATCGTGATGTACAGCCGCCCGCCACCCGAGGCAATCGCGTAATCAAAATCACCGGAACCGTTGATCGCCGCCAGTTTCGATTCGAGTTGTTCGATGTATACAAGCGCCGAAGTCGGAGCCACGTCGCGTCCATCCAGCATCGTATGCAAGCGAACCGTTTTGATGCCCTGCAGATAAGCCTGTTCGACCATCGCCAGCACAATATTGATATGCGAATGAACGTTGCCGTCGGAAAGCAAACCGATTAGATGTAGCGAGTTCTTTTTGCTCAGCTTATCCGTCAGCTCATGCCAAGTTTCTCCGGTAAACATGGCTCCCGATTCGACGGAATTCTTAACCAGCAAAGCGCCTTGATCAAAAACTCGTCCGGCACCAATCGCATTGTGGCCGACTTCGCTATTGCCCATGTCTTCGTCCGATGGCATGCCCACCGCCAGTCCATGAGCCTTGAGTTCCGTGTACAAAGAATTGGCTTTCAGCCAATCGAGATTCGGCTTGGTAGCAGCGGCGACCATATCGCCCGCATCGCCGCCACCAATGCCAACGCCGTCCATGATGACAAGCACGACGGGACCAGCGGGACGGGAGAATTTTGGATTTTTTTCAAGTGGTTTCATAATTTTCGTGTGATTGAGCTGGGGATGACAGAATCGACATCAAATAGATTCCCTGGTCGAGCAAAAGTATTTCAGTGATTTGGCAGATCGGCAATGGCACTTAAAACGGCTGAGGTGGGAAGTGCTTTCTCCAATTGAGCCAGATAAGCCCTTGGCTTACAATCGAAACAAGTCGAACTGAAAAGCTTAAGTTGAATTGAGCAGCCCAACAAGCTTGCAACCGATTGCCCGAAAGAGAAAACACATGAGTACCGTTTTGCCCCCCATCGTTCCCAGCAAGGTTTTACTAACGCTGGACGAATTTCTCGCCATCGTGCCGGCAGAAAATGTCGAGCTAGATTTGATCCGCGGTGAACTGAAGGAGCGTCCCATGACCAAACGAAACCGTTTTCACGCCAAAGCCGAAGCTTCCGTGACCTATGTCTTGAAAGCCTGGTTGATCAGTCAGCCCGAACCCAAAGGCGAACTGTACTCCGGAGAAGTCGGCTGCATTTTGCGACACGATCCACCGTCGAGCGTTGGGATCGATGTGGCTTATTTCTCCGCCGAAGCGGTAGCGGCTCAAACGGACGCGACTACTTTGATCGATGGCGTGCCGCTGCTGGCGGTTGAAATCCTTTCGCCTTCTGACAAACACGAGGACATCGTTGCCAAAATTGATCTTTATCTCGAGGTCGGCGTCGCCGTAATCTGGGTGCTTGACCCCGATTTCAAGACCGTCACGGTGTATGGAAATGGTGCTGAACCGCAATTGTTCAACCTCAACCAATCCATCGCCGAATCACCTTTCCTGCCTGGTTTGAACCTTCCCGTCAAAGACCTGTTTGCCTAACCTTGATATGCTTTCAATTTGGTAACCGTTCACGGGTTGTAGCCGGACTCGTGAGAGTTGGGAAATTAACCAAACAGATAAAACCGAAGTCTCACGACTTCGGCTACGAACCTCGTCGATCCACGACCTTTTTCGAGATTACCGTGAACGGTTACTCAATTTGTTAACAAAACTGGATTGATTGCGTCCCCAATTCCCCTCAGCTTCACTGAACCTCCCCGAAACCTTTTACTCATTAAGACGGATTCTGTAATGGCGAACATCAAACCTCTTCGATTTGACTCACGAGGCGCTTTCATCCCCCAATTCGGCATCACTGCCGCCCAAATCGAGGCCATCACCCCGCGTTTAATGGCCGCTCGTGATGAAGTCATCATCGCCGACCAAAAACTTTATGACAGCGGCAGCGAAATCCCAGAAGCGATGCAACCGCTCGACGCCGGATTCCTGGAAATGCCCGAGCGGATTCTCGACGCCTATCAATCCGATCGCGCCGGTAGTGAGCTTGGCCGGATTCTCGACGCCGCAGCCCGCATGCGCGACGCGGTTGATAAAGTCGTCGTGCTCGGAATCGGTGGTTCTTACATGGGCGCGCGGGCAATGATGGAAACTTGTTGCCAACCGTATTTCAACGAGTATTCCCGCGCTGAACGAGGAGGACGACCACGGATGTATTTTGAAGGCAACAACGTCGACAACGATTGGTCACAAGGACTGTTGCATTTTCTTCGCCATGACACGCCTGCTGGTAGCGACGGCCCCGAAGGGAAATGGGGTATCGTCGTCATCAGCAAAAGTGGCGGCACACTCGAAACGGCCGCCGCGTTTCGCCAATTTCTCGCTGAGCTTGAGCCATTGGTCGGCAAAGCCAATTTGCCCAAGTACGTGATCCCGGTCACGGGCGAGTCCGGAAAACTTGCCTCGCTGGCCGATGCGATCGGCTGCAAAGACCGCTTCATCGTTCCCGATGGCGTGGGCGGACGTTTTTCGGTGCTCTCGCCGGTTGGACTGCTACCGGCAGCGCTCTTGGGAATCGATATCGTGAAGATGCTCGAAGGAGCCGCCGCGATGAACTCGCATTTCCGCAGCGCACCGATCGGCGAAAACTGCGTGCT
>JBGSKR010000011.1:0-1956 GCA_041741135.1 Mariniblastus sp. | reverse complement strand
CATCGTTTTCAAAATCGATACTTTTTTGAGCTGCAATCTGAGCTTCAGCGAACTCATAGATACGTTGATCCCAATCAATGCCACCGAGATAGACATCGCCTGCCGTCGCGATGGCTTTGAACTGGCTTCCATTAATCTCCATCAACGTCACATCAAAGGTACCGCCACCAAGATCATATACGAGGACGATTTCTCGTTCGGAGGCTTCGCCTTTCTGATTCAAAAAACCGCGTTGCACACCGTAACAAAGTGCAGCTGCCGTCGGCTCGTTGATGATGTCAATCACATCGAGACCGGCGAGGCAGCCGGCGTCTTGAGTGGCTTTACGACGAGGCTCGTTAAAATAAGCGGGCACGGTAATCACGGCTTTCGTAAAGTCGCCCAACATCAAGGCAGCGTCATTTTTCAGACGCTTTAGCACCAGCGACTGAATGATTTCTGGAGGCAGCGACTGATTCAAAATCGTTTTGCGGTAACGCACATTGCCCATATCACGCTTCGCAGAACGGGCAAGCCGATCCAGATTGTTCTCACCCGCGAACTGGGCTTCCGTTCCCACTATGATCTCGTCACGATCAAAGTAGACTACGCTGGGAGTCGTTAATTCGCCCTCGCTGTTGGGAATCGTGCAAGGACGACCTTGGTTGTCGAGGTAAGCGATGGCGGAAAACGTGGTTCCCAAGTCGATTCCAACGGGGGTTTCATGTACGGCCATCCGAGACTCCAGTGTTGATGTTGTAGGTTGGTGAGGAAGGGAAAGAGGTGTGTTTAGTCGCTGTCGTCAACGAACGACACTGACTAGTGCTTGATTGTAAGTTCAAAATGGCTCGCCCGCAAATTGCCAATTCGCTTTTGTTCGAGCTGCGAGAGGGGCAATAGGATTTACTCAAAACCACGCTAGAATATCGAAAATTGTGGTTGCAAAAAAGTAAGTAAACAAGAGACCATTGTCATGGGTAGAAGTTTCGAAAACCGTAAACATTCGATTATGAAGACCGCTGGTCAAAAATCGAAAATTTATTCCAAGTATGGAAAACAACTTTACGTCGTCGCTAAAAATGGTGTGCCCGACCCCGAGGCCAACCCAGCCTTGCGCACTCTGATTGAAAAAGCTAAAAAGGATCAAGTGCCCAGTCATGTGATCGAGAAAGCGATTGAGAAAGCCAATGGTGCTGGTGGTGAAGACTACGCCACCGCGCGATACGAAGGTTTTGGTCCCGGCGGCTGTTCGGTCATCGTGGATTGCCTGACCGACAATGATAATCGAACGATTACCGACGTCAGAAACTGCTTCACAAAAACGAACTCCAAACTCGGTGTTCCTGGATCGGTCATCCATTTCTTTGATCATCTTGCCATTCTTTCATTTGCAGGCAAAAGTTCTGACGAAGTTCTGGAAGCAATGTTGACCAATGAAGTCGATGTAACCGACGTCGAATGCGAAGACGGAAACGTGACGGTCTTCACTCCGCCAGGCGAGTTCTACAAAGCCAAACAAGTTTTCTCTGAATCGTTTCCGAACATTGAACTGGAGCATCAGGAAATCGCTTTTGTGCCAAAAGCTACGACGGAAATCACCGGCGACGACGTTGCTGCATTCGAAAAGTTCATCAACATGTTGAATGACTGCGAGGACGTGCAAGAGATTTATCACAACGCCATACTGCCGAAGGAGCAGTAAACGTGGAAATTTTCGAACACAAGTATCCAATCCCCGAAACGATTTCCCTGCGTCTGCAAATCGCTTGGCGACAAATCGAATTTGTTTCCCGATACACACGAACGTTGTTGGCCGATTTGACCGACGATGAATGGTTTTGGTCTCCCGAGTCGATGACGACTCACATTGCTTGGCAAGTCGGTCACATTGCAATTTCGATTTACGGATTGACGCTGTTTCGCCAGCGCGGTCGGGCGGAAGTCGATGCGGAATTGATGTCAGGAAAATTTCGCAAG
>JBGSKR010000010.1:0-3916 GCA_041741135.1 Mariniblastus sp. | reverse complement strand
CGAAGGGCTTGTTGGATGCTGAGCATCGAAGTGGCTTTTAAAATGCAGGGTGATGTTGGTCTTAGGAAAATGCAAAAATCGGTGAAATTCAACTGCTCGGAGGTAGTTGACTGAGCAAGTGTCCCGTTGGGACACCATATTGGTAGCACCAAACGCCTATTTCGAACACGCATCCCGTAGGGACGCAATCCCATTCTGTTCGTGTCGATGTGTCGTCCCTACGGGACGAAATTTGGGTTAGAGGGATTTGTTTTCTACCAATATTTCATCCCTACAGGATGCTTCAAAAAGCTTCGCTCGTTACGATCAGTCCGGAAATAATTTTCCGATTTTTACGTTCGGCATCCTGTTCAACGCAGGAAATTGGACGGACCAGTATGTCCATCCTACGGAATAAGCTTCAGAACTATTCTCAAATATCCTCTCGATCACCCACGTCGATCTGGCTCCAGTCGATGCGATTGTTCTCGGTCTGAAATTTCTCGAGGGTCAATTTCGCCCGAGCCAAATCCGATTCGAAGACTTTGATTTGAACGTCGCCGGGCGCTTCGGCGATAAAGCCGGCCGTGAACCCACCCGTCATCGTGGCTTGAATATTCTCCAATTCGAGTGCCGCGACAAGCGGAGCGGCTTCGATCTCTGAAGGGACGCGGATCAATATCGCAAGCTCTTCGGGAGTGGAATGGGGCATCTTTTCGGTACTTCAAAAATGGATGGTGAGACAAGGACTAAAATATTCGAAACCGAATCGATCCCGCTAAAACGCTACGCTCTCGGAGACAGCACCGACATTGGCCAATTCTCAATCTTCCATCACTTCGGCTTCGCGGGCTTTAGCGATTTCGGCAGCGTCGGCTTCGTATTTCTTGGTCAATTCCTGAATTTGTGATTTGATGTCGTCGCGTTGGTCTTCGGAAAACAATTTGTCTTTCTCACCCTGCTCGGCGGCCTTGTTTCCATCGCGGCGAACATTGCGAATTGCAATTTTGGCTTCTTCCGTCAGGTCTTTGATTCGGCTGACCATTTTCTTGCGCACGTCCGTCGAAAGCGCCGGAATGTTAATGCGAATCACGCGACCGTCGTTTTGAGGATTGAAGCCAAGTTCACTAGCGACAATTGCTTTTTCAATTTCTTTGAGGATGCCAGTGTCGTAAGGGCGAATGACGATTTGAGACGGTTCGGGAGCACCGACCTGAGCGACCTGTTTGAGTGGCGTCGGGGATCCGTAAACGTCGACCCGGAGTGAGTCGACCAAACCGGGGTTGGCGCGGCCTGTACGGATTCCACCGAGGTTCTTTTTGAGGACCTCGATGGCTTTTTCCATGCGTTCTTCGGAATCTTTAATGATGGCGGCGGTGGGCATGATGCTCTCCAAGTATTGGCTGTTAATGGTTGTGGTTTGTTTAGGACGAGAATTTAAACACAGCTAAACCATTTGATCAGTTCTCAAATGATTTGGCGATAATAATATGGAGCAATTTAATCCCATGCGTCAAAGTGGTCGGACAGGAATGTCCAACCTACGACTCCAGCTACGGAACTAAACTCGATTCGTGACCAACGTTCCAACCCGGTCACCCATGACGGCTTTGACGATGTTACCATCCTTGCGGAAATTGAAAATCATCAACGGCATCCGATGTTCCATGCAGTGCGAGATTGCAGTGGAATCCATGACACGGAGATTTTTGGCAAGCACGGTTTGGAAATCGAGTTCGGTATACATCACGGCATGAGGATTTTTTTCCGGGTCTTCGCTGTAAACTCCGTCAACGCGAGTCGCCTTCATCAAGATTTCGGCACCCAGCTCCATGCTGCGAAGTGCGGCGGCGGTATCCGTCGTGACAAAGGGGCCGCCAGTGCCAGCTCCAAGAATAACGATGCGGCCTTTTTCCAAATGACGTTGAGCGCGGCGACGAATGTATGGCTCGCAAACGCCGTCCATTTTAATCGCACTCATCAATCGGGTCTGGCAACCGACCGACTCGAGAGCATCCTGAAGCGCCAGTCCATTGATGATCGTCGCCATCATGCCCATGTAGTGCGCGGTGGCCTCTTTGACAATTTCATTTTTGGCTTTGAACTGCGAGCCACGAAGAATATTTCCGCCGCCGATGACGACGGCGATTTGACACCCGAGCTGCTGCGCGTCGTAGACTTGTTGGGAAATATGGACGACTTCTTCCATACTGATCCCGCGCTCGCCGGAGGGACTGAAGCTCTCGCCCGAAAGCTTAAGAACGATTCGCTTGTATTTGGCAGTGGCTGTCATGGGCAATCAGCAATTTGAAAGCAGTCTGGAATTCGAGGTCGTCACAGATCGTAGGGCGGTGACAGCGGGAGCTAATCACGCAGCGGTATTAGAATATAAAAATAGCCCCACTTGAAGCGGGGCTATGATAGGTTCGATAGCAGGAGAGCGACTTCAGTAATTTACTTGCAAGCTCGCGAATTTCCCGCAGTCTAGTTACGGGATCGTCACCTTAACCGACCGCTACTCGTTTGTATTCAACGACAGCGGCGGAGTCGGAAAAATCCTTAATCGCAGCGGCAACTGTTTTCGTGTCATCCAACGCAAAAAACTGACTGAGCAAGCAACGATCTTGGTCGAGCAAAGTATTGTCAGCAATGAAGCGATCCATTTTTCCGGGGATGATTTTATCCCAGATTTTTTCGGGTTTGCCTTCCGCCTTGAGGTCCGATTTAATTTGCTCTTCTGCGGCGGCGAGAACTTCCGGAGTCAGTTGCAATTTGCTGACAAACTGCGGAACGATCTTGATCGCCTTGCCGAGATTCTCGGCGACGTTCAGTTCATTCTCGGCTTTGATTTGAGCCTGAATCGCTTCCGTTTCTTTAGCGACAAACGTAGCGTCGAATTCCTCGGGCGACATGATCGATGGATTCATGGCTGCAATGTGCATGGCAACACTACGAAAGAACTGACCCGCATCGCTTTTGCCACCGTCTTTGTAGGACAGCAGCACGCCAATTTTGCTGCCCGCATGGATGTAGTTGGCAAGATGTTCGCCTTCCATTTTGAAGTAATTCGAGACTTCGATTTTCTCACCGGTTTTTCCAGTTTGGTCAACCAGTTTTTCGGCAAGAGTCGATCCATCAAAGGGGAGGGCGACCAATTCGTCTTTGGTGGTCGGCATACTCGCAAACGCGAGATCAGCGACCTTGCCAGCGAACTCGATAAACAGTTCGTTCTTAGCAACGAAGTCGGTTTCACAACTGATGCCAATGATGATGCCTTTGGTACCAGCATCGTTGACCCGAGTAATGACAATCCCTTCGTTGGCCTCGCGATCAGCCCGTTTCGCCGCCACTTTTTGGCCTTTCTTCCGCAGAAAATCCAAAGCACCGTCAAAGTCTCCGCCGGATTCTTTGAGAGCTTCTTTGCAGTCCATCATGCCTGCGCCAGTCGTTCTTCGCAATTCGGCGACATCTTTTGCTGAAACAGCACTCATAATAATCTTCCTCGATATAATCGATTGAGCCAATGTTTGGAGAAATACAGAACGGACATTTCCGCTCATTTTTAAATTGGTCGGACAGGAATGTCCATCCTACGGAACAACATCCAAGGCTGACCCTAGGCTGTTAAAAAGTTGAGGTTGAGTTGTGCTTATTGCTATTCTGATTTGCCAGAAAATTCTTCCGCGTTTTTGCCTTCTATCCCGAAGGGACGGCAGACGATAGCTGGGGTCGCCTACTCTCATTGTTAACCAAAACTCTTTCATTGTTTCCCGATCAAAGCCCCGGCGAGGGGCGATAGCGATTAGCCCATGGCGTGAGCCATGGGAATCCGTCCCCCTCAGCGCCGCAAGCCCCGGCGAGGGGCGATACAACGGCAGCAACGATGCTGGTACCAAAGGCATCATCATTGGCATCAGTTGTGAAACCGACTTCGTTG
>JBGSKR010000009.1:0-3093 GCA_041741135.1 Mariniblastus sp. | reverse complement strand
GACCGTGCGAATCGTCGACAAACGTTCTGCACCCGCAGACTGAAAGCTGGCGAAATCGTGTGTGCCAAGCAAACATTGCGACGCCATTCGCATGGCTTCGATATTCAAATCACTCGGGACATGCCACCAGTACCGCCGTCGCAGCGGATCCAGCAATCGCCCGTGTTGGATTTGATAAAAATAAGTTTTCTCGATGGCATCGCGGATCGCATGAAAACCGGCAACGGCATCGTCGACCGTCAAAATAGAAATATCGAATGGAGTTTCTGCGTTGAGTGCGCGATAAATATCTCGCCGACTCATCGCTGATTCAGTTACCAACGAGCAGACTTGAGCCAACGCATGAACACCGCCGTCGGTACGCCCACTGGCAGTGATGCGAATTATTTCGCCGGTGACCTTTCGCCAGCCTTCTTCTAATCGCTGTTGAACCGAGACGCCGTTAGTTTGGACTTGCCAGCCACAGTAGTCGGTGCCGTCATAGGCGATGGTAAGTTTTAGATGCCGCATGATTTTAGCTGCCGTTAACTTCGGTTGCCAAACCGTAGACACTTCCTTCTCTGGCGAGAGTCGCTACTCAAAAGTATGAGACGACCGACTATGCATTCACACCGACTAGCATCTCTGCGATTTGCACTGCGTTGGTGGCGGCTCCTTTGCGAAGATTGTCACTAACGCACCAAAATGCCAGTCCGTTCGGCGAGCTAATGTCCTTGCGGATTCTTCCCACGAACACAGCATCGTCGCCGTCACAAAGATTTGGCATTGGATAGACGCCAGCGCTCAAGTCATCGAGAACTTTGATTCCGGGAAACGCTTCGAACAATTCACGCGCCTCTTCGACGGAAATCGGCCGTTCCGTTTCCACCAGAATTGATTCGGAATGACAATTGGAAACGGGAACACGAATACAAGTCGGGCAAACTTGAATATCTGGATCATTGAAAATCTTTCGCGTCTCCCACACCATCTTCATTTCTTCCGAAGTGTAACCCTGCTGCTTCAGGGAGCCGATCTGCGGAATTAAATTGAAAGCAATCGGATGCTTGAACGCTTGATAGTCATATTGCTGATCGGCGAGAGCAGCGCGGGAGCCTTCCAGCAAATCGGATTGACCGACCACCCCTGCCCCACTGGTCGCCTGATAAGTCGACACAATCACTCGCTTGATTCGCGAAACCGAATACAGCGGTTTCATCGCCACAACCATTTGCGTCGTGCTGCAATTGGGGCTGGCGATGATGCCTTGATGATTGGCCAAAGCTTCCGGGTTCACTTCCGGAACGACCAACGGAACATGGTCGAGCATGCGATGGTAACCACTTTCATCAACGACTACGGTACCTCGCTCCACCGCCCACGGCACAAACTCAGCGGCCACATCGTCGGGCGTGCTGCCAATGACAAGATCAATCTCGTTGAAGGCATCGGGCTCGAGCAGCTTGATCGTGTGAGTCTCGCCTTTAAACTCAATCGTCTGGCCTGCCGAACGAGCGGACGCCAGAAACGTAATCGTTTCGTAAGGAAAGTTCCGCTGCTCGAGCATTTGACGCACCAAACGTCCCACCGCTCCGGTCGCACCGGCAATCGCAATTCTTTGACCCACAATCTTGGCTCCAACTCAAATTTTTTAAAACGAATGTATCGGGGAAGAAGAGACACCCGATGAAACAAGTAGCCTCCTTGGTCGGCGAGAACTTCCGCCTTACCCTTGGATAATGGAAGTGGGCATTATAGATACCGGCACCCGATTCGCAAATCCGTGATGTCCCCTGCCCTGTTCACTAAGTAGCCTGATTGCGTGACAATCACCGCATTCACATCCTTTTTTCAGAAACGCTTAATTATGAATCCAGCCGTCATTCCCATTTTCAAAATTATTGGTGGCTTTGTACTGCTGGTGGTTGGTGGTGAGCTGCTCGTTCGAGGAGCATCGCGCCTCGCGGTAGCCATGAAAATCTCGTCGCTGGTAATTGGACTAACGGTGGTCTCATTTGGAACCAGTGCCCCCGAATTGGCCGTTTCCGTTGGTGCTGCGATGACGGGCAATGCGGATGTCGCGATCGGCAATGTGGTCGGAAGTAATATCTTTAACGTGCTGTTCATCTTGGGTGTGTCCGCGCTGATCGTGCCGTTGGTCGTTTCCAATCAATTGGTCATTCGCGATGTGCCGATCATGATCGGGGCTTCGTTGTTAATGTGGTTGTTTGCTTTCGACGGGATGATCAGCCGTTGGGAAGGCGCGATTCTGTTCGCTGGTGTGATTGGCTACACCGTTTGGTGCATTCAGCAGAGTCGCAACGACAGACGCTTGGCGGCCGAGGCACGCTTGACGAATGAAGCGAACTCCGAAAGTTCGCCACCCGAGAATATTGGTTTCTCCGTGATCGCCATTCAGATTGCGCTAATTGTGGGCGGATTGGTACTGTTAGGATTTGGAGCCGATTGGCTAATCGACGGCACGGTATGGGGGGCAACACAGTTCGGCGTCAGCGAACTTGTGATCGGCTTGACCGTCGTCGCCTTTGGAACATCGCTGCCGGAAGTCGTGACGTCATTGGTGGCAGCATGGCGAGGTGAGCGAGACATCGCCGTTGGCAATGTGGTCGGTAGCAACCTGTTCAACATTTTGTGCGTATTAGGTTTAACCGGCTTAGTGGCTCCCGACGGCATCAGCGTCCATGAATCGGCAATTCGTTTTGATATTCCTGTGATGGTCGCGGTCGCGATTGCCTGTTGGCCGATTTTTGCAGGGGGACATTTGATCGCTCGCTGGGAGGGCGGCTTGTTCGTGTTTTATTATTTCCTATACACGACTTTGGTGGTGATGTACGCGATTGGGCATGGCTTTGCTCACACGCTCGAAGGCGTCACCGTCTTTTTTTTATTACCCCTGACCGTGATCACAATCGCTATTTCCTGCTGGCGACATTGGAAAGCGAAGAAAACTGTTGTATTGTGACTGATGGAAATTTGGGTTGCAAACTAAGTCAGGAAGTGAATTTACCTGCCTACTATGGACGTTGCTTTATCGCTCCAACATTTATCTAACCGTGTGGGCGGCCAGCGAGCATTGACAAGAAAAGCAATTTC
>JBGSKR010000008.1:0-2417 GCA_041741135.1 Mariniblastus sp. | reverse complement strand
CAACCAAGTCACCAATGTTATAAACATTATTGACGAAGTATTTCGCATCCTCAGCGTCATCGAGTGAAATGATCAAGAGCACTTCATTACGGACGATGTAGGTTGAGTTTTTTTGTTTTAACATTAGGCGTAGGGCGTTTTTCAGCGTGATTCCGCGTAGATTCACCGTAATCGGTTCGTCTTCGTTGAGGTCGCCATCGATCGCAGATTGGTCGAGCACAATATTAAATCCGTATTTGCGTTCAAGCTCTTCTTCGACTTCGTTCCACGGCGTTTCGTCGTAGTCCAGCGTCGCGGGCATATCAAGTGCCTCAAGAATTCGTTCATCGTTTTCGCTGCCAGTTAGACGCATGTTTTGATATTTCTCGCGTCGTTTTTTCTTCTTCAGCCATTCTTCGGCATCGGGGAAGACCAAAGGTGGATCTCCTGGGAAAGCAATAGCGGCTTTTTCCACGAGATAGAGTGAGCTCTGAAAATTTTCCATTTTCAGATGACGGACTTCCATGGCAAGTTCAAAATTATGAGCGACGCGTGCGGTTTCCGCAGCTACAACAACCGCTGTATTTTCGGGAGCCAATTCCCGCGCGACTTCGGTGACCTCACGGGCCGCCGCAAAATTACCTTCGTCCATCAACGAATTGAAACGATTGACCAACTCGTTCAGCATTTCTTCATCGCGAACCAAGCGAGCGCGGTTCCGCTCGATGGCAGCCGCGGTTGCCGAGTTTGCGTTGGCAATCGCCAAGGCATCATCGTATTCCAGTTTCTTGCGTCGCGACGAGAGCAAAGCCGATTCCAATTCGTATCGCAAATCAGATCGAGTTTCTGGATACAAATCAGGGGTTGAGTCAATGATCTCGATGACATTCTTCAGTCGAGTGATGGCTGCGTCGGGATTGTTACGCATTTCTTCACGAGCACGCTTGAGTTCAAAAGCGACTTGAGCGCGGGCACGTTCATTGGTAACTCGAATTTCGTTCGCCTCAGCGTCGACCAAATCGCCGCCCTGCTGCCGGGCTTCGAGCAGCAATCGGTCAGTAGCGTCTTCATTGCCAGGAGCGACCAGTCTCAAAGTGTCTGGGTCTTCGGGAGCGGGATCAACGGGAACTTGAACAGGCGGCACTGAGGGAACGACGACTTCCGGTTGCGGGATCGATGATGGATCTGGCATTTCCCCACCGTCATCTGGATCTACAGGATTTCCGAGGGGAAACGGATCGTCCGTAGGCGGGTCAACAGGTGGCTGCACGGACTTTGGGTCGACGCCGGGGACAACATCAACTTCACCGCCATCGTCGACGCCAAAAGGGTCATCCGATTTTGGGACTGTTGGTTGAGGATCGTTTCCGAAACCAAATGGATCGTCTTGACCGGCAGGTACAGCAGCAGGCACAGCACCACCAAATGGATCGTCTTGACCAGCAGGTACAGCAGGTTCGGCGGCAGGCGCAGCACCACCGAACGGATCGTCTTGACCGGCAGGTACAACCAGGTCTCCACCGAACGGATCGTCTTGCACGGGATAACCAACGGCAGCGGCCAGCACTCCAGCTTTTTTGTTATTCGGATCTGCCTGCAGGGCAGCCGCAGCTAATTTCTTAGCTGCTTCTTTATTACCAGTCATCACCGCTTGGTTACCAAGATCAGAAAGGTGATTGGCGTTCGAGTTTAGCAGGCGGGCAGTTTCTCGAAGTCCAGCCGAACCGAGTGTTGGCAAGCTCAGACCACCGTCCTTGCGTGCCTCTCGCAAAAGTGAAGTTAAAAAACCAAAATTGGCATCCGAGGGTTCTGGCTGAATTGACCAACGCATAGTCTCCGCCTTGCCTTCGACAAATCCGGCGATCTCCAGCTGAACTGTTTCTCGATCGGATAATGAACCAAGCAGAATCGAATCACGATCCGTTCGTAGTGGTGGAAGCTCGCGAGGGTAACAATCCACCATCGACTCGGGAAGTTTAACCGACTGTGGCCAGAAAACGGAGCCACGAATGGTCTGCCCCAGTCCAGCAGCAGCGACACGAGCGGACTGTGGATCGTTGCTATCCAAAAATAGATTTCCACCAGTATGATTGGCCAGTGCAGCCATCATCTCGATGTCTCGTTCTGGGCCAATCGCAAAACTCGATACTGTGATTTGATTCTTTGTTAGACCCGCGACAGCGTCTGCAAAAGCCTCCGAGTGCAAAATGCCAGCGCGGCTGACACCGTCACCGATGTAGACGACGTTTTTACTTTTGCCGGCGGTTTGAGAAAATTCAGTGGCTGCCGACTTTAGCATCAATTCGATATCGGTCGATCCGAGCGCGACACGCTGATTCAAGTTGTTCACTGCCGATCGCGCTTCTTCGCTATCGGCGGAAACGAAATCTTTGGTCAACGGAACTGGGTCAAGATCGACGGCGACAATTTTTACACGG
>JBGSKR010000007.1:0-4199 GCA_041741135.1 Mariniblastus sp. | reverse complement strand
CCAAACGCTGATTGATTTCGAAAAGTCTCCCAGCGGTGATGAACTGGCTCGCAACCTCGATGTCTCCGAGATGTTTGTTTCGCTAGGGCTGCGGTTGGCATCTGAAAAAGAAGGCTTCGTTGGCATCTCGGGATACGGATTCAAATTTCCTTTGCCTCCTGCCAACAATTCGGTTTGCGTCTTTGAAACCGTCGGTAGTTACGCCAAGCGTTTCAAAGGCGTGATGGAAATCCGATTCTGCTTGCCCGGCCAGCCATCGGTCGCCGCCGGTGTCCACGAGTTTGGTGTCTTCGTCGCTCGCGTTAATCACAGTCGCGACTTCATCGCCGAAGCCTATAACGCTCAAGATCAAATTCTTGCGACCGTCGAATCGTCTGACATGGGCTGCGTGTTTATGGGAATCAAATCTAATGAACCGATCACGCTTATCAAGATTCGTCCCAACCCTTACCTGTTTCGCGTTGACCGAAAAGTCGACGAAGACTTTGCCATCGACCATCTCTGTTTTTCCCCGCCCGTCGCCGTCAGTGGTACATCGTCACTCGCCGAGAATCAACTGCTGCTCACCAACGGAGACGTGCTCAAAGGCGATTCGATGATCATCGGAGATGATGGATTTCGAATGGAAATGAAAACGTTCGAGGCAGAAGTTCTAATTCCAATGGAGGAAATTCGCCAAATTCAGTTTGCAAACGACGCGGCGACTCAACCAGCAAAGGCAACGAATCGACAATGGTTCGCCATGTTGGCTGATCGGTCCGTCATTGCGGTTGAACCAGGAAAAACGTTTGCAAGCACTCAGTTCACTGAATTGAAACTCCAGCCCGAAGAGATCGCGGCTCTGTGGTTGAACGTTAACAATGTTCGCTTCCCTGCTGGCGACGATTTCCAAACGGTTGAGAACACGAAAAATGTGATTGTGTTTCCAACCGCTCGTTTGCTGGCCGCGAAAATCAGCTTTGATGAATCCGGTTATCAATGGGAAAGCGCGGAAAAAGTTGAACAGAAACTCAATCTGAGTGGGAAAGCACCCGCCGAGACGGTGGGCGATCCAACGCCAAATATCACCAAGGTCGATTATCAGGAAACTCCCGCCGAAGACATTCCTACGCTGTGGAAACAGCCGCCGAAACAGCGAGCGCGCACGACGGGATTGATCCGCTTGCGCGACGGCCAGCAGTTGGTCTTGAGTCCGTCCAATGAAGATTCCGGATTTCAGTTGGTGAAAAAGTCCGCGGATAGCGTCACGATTGGCTTTGCCGGCGGCGCCAAAGAAATTCCGCTGACGGAAATTCTTAGCATCGAGTTTCCAACGCCTTAAACGTTGGCTAACCTAGTGATCGATGTAACCACGGTTGCCAAGCCGAGGATTGACCGAGAAAAAATGTAGCCACGGTTGCCAAACCGTGGATTGACCACCCTCTGTCGAGAGTGGCTACTTCACCCTTCAAAACACTAAAGATCCGTGCAACAAGCCATTCAAAAAGCCGACACGTTAATCGAAGCACTCGGCTGGATTCGACAATTTCGTGACAAAACTACCGTCATCAAACTGGGCGGCAGCATGCTCGATGATATCGACGCACTGCACCATATTTTGTTGGACATTCACTTCATGGAAACCGTCGGCATGCGTCCAGTGGTCATCCACGGCGCGGGTAAGCGCATCAGCTCCGCCATGGAAGAAGCTGGCATCGAACCTCGTTTTGTGCAAGGCCGCCGCTACACCGACGAGAAAACGCTAGAGATTGTTGAACGCGTGCTCGCCACCGAAACCAATCAGCAACTTGCCGACACGTATGAAACCATCGGCGGTCGTGCGATGACTCTCAATTTTCAATCGACGCCCGTGCTGTTTGGAAAGCGACTGACACTGCAAGACGATCAGGGCAACGAAATCGATCTTGGCCATGTCGGCGAAGTCACCAGTGTAGACCGGTTAGTGATCGACAATCTGTGTTATGCCGGCCAAGTGCCTTTTATTCCGTCGATGTGTATCTCGGACGACGGACAAAAATTGAACGTGAACGCCGACACGGCGGCCACCAAATTGGCTCAGGAGTTGAACGCCGACAAACTGGTCGTCCTCAGCGACGTGCCCGGCGTGCTGCGCGACCCCAGCGATCCCGATTCGATGATCTCAAGTTTGACCCGTTCGGAAGCGGTTAAGTTAATCAGCGACGGAGTCATTACCGGCGGGATGATTCCGAAGGTGGAAGCGTGTTTGGAGACGATCGACCGAGGCGTTCGCAAAGTCCACATTGTTGACGGTCGCCTGCGTCACTCGCTGTTATTAGAAATCTACACCAGCGGCGGCATCGGCACCGTCATCAGTGCTGATCGATAGAGAGATCCGGCTCCGCGCAACACTCGGAACGCAGGCGTCTCGCCTGCAAGATTGCCAGGAAACAGAACGCAGGCATCTCGCATGCCGGTTAATGCAATCCCATCGTCACAGATAGTCTTTGTGATTAAACACTTCAGAAAAACATTTTCAAGTACATCAGTTCCCTGAGTCGATTGGATTGTCGAATTTTTATAAGGCTACACAGTCTGTAGATCATCCAAGAACTCCGACGCCGGATCGACGCCCGTTACCAACAGCCGGTCTCTGGCACGGGTGCAGGCCACGTAGAGCAAGTGCCGCTCGGTGTTGTAAATTTCTTCCAAGTCGGAATCATCAGCAGCGGAAGAAATTCGCTCCTGCAATGGCAAGACTTCATCGTCGCAGGCCATCACAGCGACAGCTCGATACTCAAGCCCTTTGGCCAAGTGCGTCGACGTTCAGCCCAAGCATAGGCAGGATCGTGATGATCGACGTAACACAGTAGCAAACTAGTATCTGCTTTATGGACGATCAAGCGGATATCGCGACTAACTCGAACCGACCAGAAATTCTTATCTTTTGCTCGATCCAGTTTGTGAAATTGCATTCCGGGATTTGCGGGATTCATTTGCAAATCGAACGCAGTCGTCTTGACGGCTTTTTGCTCGTCAGTGGCGAGCTTGGTCAAGCTAGAGGTAAATGTGTCGGCGATTCTGAATTGCATCTTAGAGCTGTTGCGAATTCGGTCATTTAGCTTTTAGCTCTTGCTGATCAGTTTGAGAATTCGGAGTATTTTGTTTGACTTCTTGGCGAGAAACGGAAACGGTTCCAGTTGAATAATGGAGTACGGCGTGTTGTTTCCAAGCGGGATACTTTTTGAATTCATCGGTAGCTTTTTCGATTGCCGCTTTAAAATCAATTTTCTTATTCATAATAGGTGTCCTTAATATCTGATGGCATTTTAGCCAAGATCGGAAGCTGCCTGAACACTCTTAAGTTGCGTCGCGCCACGTTCACGATCCAAGTAGGTATAGCTGTACATTTTTATTCGAAGTTCGGCATCTTTGATATGCCAGTCCTGTTTTTTTCCTGTTAGTTTGTCTTTGCGGATTAAGTCATAGCTGGAACTTTGCTTCATCGAGAAAAGTTCGAAAAATTTTCGAGGCCCAATTCCAACAAATGGCTGAAAAACGACTCGATGGTCATTTTCGTCATAATTGGTCTCGGGGCCACACGGCTTGATCGAATCGGTGTGGAAGGGCAAAGCCTTGCTTTTCGTGTATGGTTCAATATAAACGACACGGGATACGCCAGCGGCGACAATATGCTTGGCGCAGTTATGGCAGGGAAAAGTCGTGCAGTAAACCGTGGCTTTCAATGTTGAAATGTGGTTTCGTGCGCAAGCCAATAATGCTTCCATTTCTGCGTGAACGACTCGACCATATTCTGTAAGGTCGCAGATTGAACTTCGCTCGAGCTTCTCCTTGAACATTTCGAAATCAATTTTGGGAATTCGTTCTTCATACACGATCGTCGCGGCGACGATCACTTCCGGGTCTGTTATTCCATTTGCCTGCAGAGCTTTTACAAACTCCAAGCTTCCCTCGTTGTTATCGGCAGTTTTAACAATATCAAGAACCTCATCAATGATTCTAATTTGTTCGATTCTGTTAGAATCTTCGCCACGCATGAAATCGCGCCCGCCTTCCATGTCGCTGACGCACCCATCGTCGCCTCGCTGAGGCCAATACAGTCCGCCCCCGCCTTGTGGACACTCGTTTGCGCCCGTTGAAAGAATCTGATTGTTCCTGGCAATGACCGCGCCAACCTGTCGAGAAAGATCAGCGGATCGAAGTGCAGACGCAAAAGCGAA
>JBGSKR010000006.1:0-2901 GCA_041741135.1 Mariniblastus sp. | reverse complement strand
GCACCAACGCGAATAAAACCAGAATTTGGCGGATCTTCGACCGCTTCAAAATATGCGGCCGTTGAGTACAGGATGAACGTGTTACTTACCGTAGTCGTGTTATTCATGATCTTTGAAAGAAGTTGGTGCTGATGAACCGTGTTCGTCGTGCCGGGCGTGGTGTGTTGGGTAGCGTCGCCTAGTTCAAGCCAATGGCGATTTGTTTCCGGGATGCCATCAACCATGTCTTCGGACAATGTTCGAAGTAACGTTGATTCGGCTCCGTTGTCACTTGTAGTCGCCCTTCGGTGGCCAAGTGAACGAAATGGACGCGCTCCGGGAGTGCCTGGAAGCAGGAAATTCCTTTGTGCGTTTACGCCAGAACGTGGGTCAAAACTCTGAACCGGGCCACCGTCGCGTGACAGTAAAAATTCAACCCAGCGATCCCGATTGACAGGGTTTCCGGAAGAGTTTGGTGTACGATCCACGGTGAAACGATTATTGAGAACCGGATTCTGTTCTCGATCGAGCAATATCGGATTGTCCACTAGCCCAGCATACACCTCCCAGTGTCGCATTGTGTTTAAGTTGACTTTACCCGGAACTCGACTGAGCGAAACATAGTTACCCAGCATCCGATGGACTCGGGAAGGAACTTCCAAAAACTGAAACAAGCGGTACCAGCGATTGTCACGAGCGATATCGGTGTCATCTTCAGAAGCGTTGACGTTTGGAAAATTCGGCTGCAAGAGCATGGCGGCTGCCCCGCTCACGAACCGAGGTTCAATGTCTGCCGTGACGGGGACTGTTGGCTCCGAATGCGATTGTTGGAATGGCGAATGTTGCATCCGTGCCAATCGTTGAGTAACCAAATTTGGGCCAACGACTGGCAAATTGAGAAGTTCTCCCGGCGAAGCAAAGTCGCGATCAAAGTGGGCTTGCCATAGTTGAAATGGAATTGTCGCGTTTGCCGCATTCACACCGAGTTGGTCGCGAGTGGTGGGTGCAAGGTCGCCTTTCATGGTATTGAAACGATAAGGGACCGAGGAAGCCGGTGATCGCTGACGGGTACCGTCATCTAACGGTTCACGACGCTCGATGCTGAATAGATTTACTAAATGACCTGATGCAGGAGTCATTCCTGCCATCGGGGTAAAAATTTTGTCTGCAGTTTCCATCGCCGCGAGATTGAACTGCTGCATGGCCAATCGAATGCGATCTACTTCAACCCATGGATTATCGGTCTCATTGAGACTCGGCAGATTAGGGTTTAATCTCCTATGCAGAACCAAATCAAACCCGTCGGTCGCCACCAGTGGCCCAAAATCACCGTTCGTCGGATCGCTGTCTAGTTTATCAATCGGCAGGTTAAATACATCGTTGCCCACGTAAGAGCCAACGCCAGCCAGAAAGTTGCCACCGGTTGCCGCGAAGTGCCCAGATGAATGACTCGGGTGAATCAAGTCAAGATCCGTCAAGGGTACGTCATACGCGGGATCCGTCGAAACAGCCGTATTTGATTGCGTCGGTAAAGTCACCCCTGTTGCATTCGGAGCAATCAATTCGAATGTCCCATCAAATGTACCTGCAGTGGCATCCCCCGTATCCACAAGAAATGCACTCAATTTCATACCCACATCGCTTGTTCCTGAGATGGAAAACCGACCTCCACCATTGATTACGTTATCGGGACTGTCTAGGAAAGCTACTGATTTGTCTGGAGCTGACGGTGGTAACAGTGGAGCTGCGGAAATTGATTTTCGATCATATCGAGCCAATCGCCAGATCGCCTTTGCGGCAGTATTAGATGCCGATGATGCGAGTTTCTGGGTGCCTGGCGACAAGTTCTGAAGCTCAACAAACATAAAATCACGAACGGTCCCTGCATCGCTGTATGGTGTGGCCACATGATTAGTGATGTCAGGTGAACGGATTCCAAGTACTTCGCTGAACGCCAATTCCTGAGATTCTACTCCGAAGACCAAACCACGTTCCGTCGTATCTTCAGGATACATCCCGTTTTCCGTGGCTAAACTATTGCTGGTGCCAAGACCCTCGTTTGTAAATGCATCGTCATCCAGATTCCAGCCATCTCCAAGATTCTTATCGTATTCAAATTTGGTGATGACGTTGTCAGTATCCATCGCATCAACCATGTTCACGGCGAATTGTGCCATGCGACGAAGTTGCTCGTGCGAATACAAAGCCGAAGCGGTAACGTCAGACTCAGGAAGCGACGGATTATTCGTACCCGTGTAATTCTTAATCCTTGCCCCTTCTCCTGCCCCTACCCGTCGTGCACCGCCAATTGTGTAAAGCAGCACATAGATGTCGCGACACAATTTTTGGCGATCTCGACGAGCCCAGTATTCACGGTCCTCGGGAGTTTGCGGCGGGAAAGCTACTGGAGTTGCCGAGTTAAAATTGGGGACCGCGCTGAGGGTTAGTACGGCGTTGCCTTCTAAAGCACTAGGATGTTCAATCAATGGTCGAAACCGGAGTCCGGCCCGTTGCATATATCTTAAAAACTGAACTGGTTGAGCCTGTTCGTCGGGAGTCTGAGAACTACGTTCTACATCAAGGATGTGATTGACACTTAATGGGAGTTGGCCGACCAGTTCGCGATTTTCGCCAGCCTCTACAGTAAGCAGGCGGCGCACTTGAGGCCTGAACGGATCAGTAGCGCTGTAAGGCGAGCCTGGTGCACCAGTGGCTCCAAAAGCGGGAGGAAACTCCAGCCGTCCATCACCGTCCCCTAATCCGTCTCCATTTCGATCAGCACCATCGGTGTCCGCAGAAAATTCCCAAGCGCGCGGCCCATCGTCAGCGGTGCCGAACTGTAAGTCATTTCCCAGATCATGCCTGATCATAAAGCGTCGCAGGCTGTTGGAGAGTGTCGTGAAGCGTTC
This sequence comes from Mariniblastus sp., assembly GCA_041741135.1. Classification (GTDB taxonomy): domain Bacteria; phylum Planctomycetota; class Planctomycetia; order Pirellulales; family Pirellulaceae; genus Mariniblastus. The sequence goes on along the minus strand of JBGSKR010000006.1, from coordinate 13 downwards.
GCGCACTTCGTTG
>JBGSKR010000005.1:0-2478 GCA_041741135.1 Mariniblastus sp. | reverse complement strand
TTTTCCGATGATTGTTCGAGACTACCAATCCATCATTGGGCGAGAAACGATCGAGCAATCAACCGAGCGCTTTGGTCGCTTGCCCGACGCCGTGGTCGCCTGTGTGGGCGGTGGCAGCAACGCGGCGGGAATGTTTTATCCGTTCGTGGCGAACACGGATGTTCCGCTCGTGGGCGTGGAAGCTGGTGGTCGCAGCGATTCGCCTGGCGAGCATGCGTCGAGTTTGACTTATGGTTCTCCCGGCGTGTTGCATGGAAGTTTTAGCTATGTCTTACAAGACGCAGACGGCCAGACGGACAACGTTCATTCGGCGTCGGCGGGATTAGACTATCCAGGCGTCGGGCCGGAGCACAGCCATTGGAAGTCCACGGGGCGAGTCGAGTATCGCGCGTGTCGTGATGCCGAGGCGCTCGCGACTTTCGATTTAGTGGCGAGACTCGAGGGTATTCTGCCTGCGTTGGAATCGTCGCACGCGATTGCGAAGGCAATGGAGGTCGCCAAAGAACGATCAGCAGACGAGATCGTGATCGTGTGCTTGTCGGGTCGCGGCGATAAAGACGCAGCCGAGATTGAGCGCTTGCGAAATCAGGTGGGTTAGAACTCAAGTAGGTTGGACATTCCTGTCCGACCATTGCGCAGCTCACTTGTCCCACCACTTTTGCCATTGTTCAGAAAGCTCTTTGACTTTCTCTGAATGTTGATCCGCTAAATCGTGGCACTCGGTTGGATCGCTGCTAAGGTCGTAAAGCTCCCAATTCTTTTTACCGAGCTGGACAAGTTTCCACTGCTCGTTCCGGATCGCTTTGGCTTGATTGAACTTCCAATATAGCGGCCATGATCGTGTGCTGGGTTTTCCGGCAAGTGCGTTTTGAAGTGGCGTTCCGGGTAAATCGGCGGGCACTTCCGCGTTCGCCAATTCCAACATCGTCGGCACAAAATCGATCAGGTGTCCGACATGATCGGTGGTGGTGCCCGGCTGAGTGACGCCCGGCCAACTGGCAATCAGTGGCGTTCGCGTGCCGCCCTCAAAATTGGTTGTTTTGTATTTTCGATACGGAGTGTTCGAGGCATTCGCCCAAGTCCGTCCTTGGGTCATGTAACTGGTGACCTCCCAAGGTAGGGAACCCGCCACCGTTGATCGATCGGAAGAATCTTCGCTGGCACCATTGTCCGACAAGAAAAAGATGATCGTGTTTTCGAGATCATCATGGGCTTTCAGCGTTTCGAGAATGCGACCGATGTTTCGATCCATCCGGTCGATCATGGCGGCATAAGTCGCCATTCGCAAATCCCACCAATCGCGATCTTTTTCGGGAATGTCATCCCATGCGGGCAGGCCTTTGTCGCGAGGCGACAATTCAGCCGCAGCGGGCAGCACGCCCAGTTTCTGTTGTTGGGCAAAGCGCCTGCGACGCAACTCATCCCAGCCGATTTCGCGATACTTGCCGCGATACTTTGCCACGTCTTCTTCGCTGGCATGCAGCGGATAGTGCGGCGCGGTGTACGCGACGTACAGCAGAAACGGTTTTTGCTCGTCGCGATATTGCTTCAGATAATCGACAGCATAATCGGTGAACGCATCGGTGGTATAGAAATCTTTTGTGGGTGGTTGGTAAGGCATAAATTCTTGGTCATCGATCGCCCAACGTCGAATTTTTTTCTTGGCTGGTTCCGCTTCGCCATCGCGTGCATGGCCAGGATTCCAAAAATTGCAGCAGCCGTCGACCAGCCCGTAATGTCGATCAAAGCCGCGCGCGTGAGGCGTCTGGCCCGCGTGCCACTTTCCAACCATCAACGTCCGATAACCTTGTTCTCGCATTCGTTCACCAAAAGTTGGTGCGGAATAATGAACCGTCGCGGAAGCACCGACATGATGCCACCAATATCCGGTGAGCAGCGAGGCCCGAGTAAGCTCGCATTTGGCGTTGTTATAAAAATTCCGAAAACGAATTCCGCTCGATGCCAGCGAGTCCAAATTGGGAGTTTCAATCTCTCCGCCGTAACATCCTAGATCCGAGAAGCCCATGTCATCGGCCATGATCAAGACGATGTTGGGCCGATTGTCTGGCTGGGCGACAGCGTGATTCGGCGACGCAAGAAACAGGCTGAACAGGGCTATGATCGTCAGAATGAGAGTCCGTTGCATGGGGAAGTTCTTCTGGGGTAAGTTTTGAAATTTAAACGGCGACGTAACTCAGTGGTTGATTGTAGTTTAGTACGTGATTTAAAACTCGGAACTGGTGTGGTAGCGGCATTGGGCGCAAGCCTGGGCTGTTAAAAATTCGGGGTTGACGTGAGTTTATTGCAATTCCGATTTGCCAGAAAATTCTTCCGCGTTTTTATCTTCTATTCCGCAGGGATTGCAAACGGTAGCTGGATTCACCTACTCTCGTTGTCAACTACAATTTCTTCATTGTTTCCCAATCAAAGCCCCGGCGAGGGGCGATAGTGATTAGCCCATGGCGTGAGCCATGGGAA
>JBGSKR010000004.1:0-2272 GCA_041741135.1 Mariniblastus sp. | reverse complement strand
TTTGCTCAGAATGATCGCCCGCTCCAAGACGTTTCTCAGTTCGCGAATATTTCCGGGCCAGGGAAGGCTATGCAACATCTCGCCTTGCTGTCGGGAGATATTCAACGGTTCCTTGCCCATGGATCGGCAAATGACCTCGATCAAGTGCTTCGTCAGCGGCAATATGTCGTCAGGCCTTTCTCGCAGCGATGGTACCCGAATTGGAAAAACGCTCAGTCGATAGTACAGATCCTCGCGGAATCGCCCGGCCTTGATCTCGGCTTCCAGATCACGATTGGTTGCGGCGACAACACGAAGATCTACAGAAATTGTTTTGTCGTCGCCCACCTGTTCAAACTCCCGCTCTTGCAGCGCGCGGAGAAGTTTGCTTTGCAACGACATCGGTATCTCTCCGACTTCATCCAGAAACAATGTCCCTCCATCCGCCAATTGCAGCCTGCCGACGCGGTCCTTGTGGGCACCGGTAAACGCACCTTTTACGTGTCCGAAAAATTCGCTTTCGAACAGCTCATGGGGAATCGAAGCACAATTGACTTTCACCAACGGTCGATCAACGCGTGAACTGTTCAGGTGAATCGCCCGCGCCATCAACTCCTTGCCGACGCCGGACTCACCAAGAATCAGTACGTTCGCGTTGGTTTGGGCCACCGCCTGGACTTGTTCAAGAACTCGGTTCAGTGCCTTACTTGCGCCAATGATTTCGCCAAAGTTGGCAGCAACGTGAATCTCGTCGCGCAAATAATCGCGTTCCTGTTCAAGCTGCTCTTTCAGCACCTGGATTTCGCGGTAGGCAGCGTCTTGTTGTTTTCTTGCTTCGAGTCGCTCCGTGATGTCTCGAAAAACGACGACTGCGCCGTTTAATTTTCCGTTTTGCCAGATCGGCGTGCTCGTATACTCGACCGGAATCGATCGTCCATCTGCATGCCAAAATACTTCGTCATCGATACGGTGAACTTCGCCGTCTTTAATCGCCGCGTAAATCGGGCAATCGTTCTGCCGATAGATCGTTCGGTCCGCATACGAGTGGTGATGGACTTCATGCGCCGATTTGCCCAAACACTCTTCAATACGCCAGCCGAGGATGTCGGTTGAGGCCTGATTAGCAAACGTCATCAGACCCTGGCTATCCAAACCATAGATACCGTCCCCAGCTGCATTGACGATTAGTTGGACTAACTCATTGGTTAATATCGACACATGCTACTCGCAGTTTCTTGAGTTTGGCGTTCACGAAATTCTGTGAAACGCAGTTTTCTGAGATACAAATTTGTGAAAAACAGGTTCTTTTTCCATTGTACGGCATTGGCACAGCAAGTGCGAAGTGACGAAATAACAGAATTCCTGACTCATAACAACCTGTGACTGACAAATCTTCAAGAAGGAGCAAACATGACTTTATCGATAGCAATCCGACCACCATTCACGAAAGAAACCGCTTTGGCGAAAGTCCAGGCAGCTGAGGATGCCTGGAACAGCCGAGATCCGCAGCGGGTGGCGCTCGCCTACTCAGAAAATTCGCAATGGCGAAACCGGGACAAGTTCTTTTCTGGGCGTGAGGCGATCAAAGCGTTCTTGCAAACCAAATGGGAAAGGGAGCTGGATTACCGGTTAATGAAGGAGCTTTGGGCGTTTACCGACAATCGGATTTCCGTTCGCTTCGAATACGAATGGCATGACGCCTCAGGACAATGGTTCCGCACGCATGGTAACGAGCATTGGGAATTCGATGACGACGGCTTGATGCGAGTACGCGACATGAGCGCCAACGATGTTCCCATGGCTGAGGCTCAACGGCGACTCATCTGACAAAGACGACCCTATTCTCAAGTTCTACAACTCCAACTTCAAAATCAAAGGAAAAATGATGTTTACTGAAACAAGAAACCACGTCCGATTCAATGCGATCAAAATGGCACTTGCAATCTTGTTGGGCGCTGTCTCTGCGACGATGGCAATGGCCCAGGAGGGCGACAAACCTGAGGTCAACACGAACGAGGTGAGGTACAAGACCGAGAAGATTGATGGCCTCGATATTTTCTATCGCGAAGCCGGCCCCCAAGACGCTCCGACAGTGCTGTTGCTACACGGCTTCCCGACTTCGTCTCACATGTTTCGAAACCTGATCCCGAAGCTGGCGGACAAGTACCACGTGATCGCACCAGACTATCCCGGTTACGGATATAGCTCGATGCCATCGGTCGATGAGTTCCAATACACGTTCGACAATGTGACAGAAATCGTTGACAAGCTCATTCAAAAAGTTGGCGTCACA
>JBGSKR010000003.1:0-2239 GCA_041741135.1 Mariniblastus sp. | reverse complement strand
GCTAAGCACCAACTTTCGTTTTTCCGGATTGACTTCCATCACCACGCAATCGAATTTCTGATTGACGTATTCGCTGAAATCATCGACACGAACGCGATCAATTTGGCTAGCGGGAATAAAGCCACGAACCGAATTGAGCATGACTTCGAGTCCACCGGTGTTCGAACCGGTCACGCGAGCCTCGACGACGGAGCCTTCGGTGATGTCTTCCCAATCGGCGACACCGACAGCGGCACCGGGAACGGCGAGTTCGTACAGACCGTCTTCTTTGTTCAAACCGCGAACGATGATTTCGATCAGCTCGCCCTCGGACGGCATCACTTTAAAGTGATGCAACGTCGCGACGCCTTCGAACTGACCATTCAGTTTAAAGAACACGTTGTCGTTGTGAATTTTCGTGACCACGCCTTTGACACGGGTATTGGGTTCGATTTCATCGTCGGCCGTTTCAGATTTGCTGACCACGTCTTCCATCGACAGCCCACCGAGTGCGGCTTCGATTTCGGCATCGATATCATCGCTGAAGCCAGCGCTCGACATGATTTCCGGTTCGGGAGCTGGTTCGGCTGCCGGTGGTTTTTCAGCACCCGAAAGATCGATTGGATTGGCAACGGCAGACTGAACGGCGGCTGGTTTCGAGGGCTTCAGAGATTTATCGGCAGCATCGCGTTGCGAACCGATGGCAACGGGTCGTTTAAGTTGACTTGCAGATTCCGAGCTCTCCTCTGTTTCTGAACTACTGGTATTCGCGGCGGCAGGGGATGGAGAATTCTCCAACACTGGAGTTTCAGTAGAAGCCTCAAGGGAAGGAGTGGCAGCTTCTGTAGACGCGTCGGAAACTGAAATCGACGCGGCGTTGGTGATTGCGTCGTTGTTGTCCGTAATGGGCTCGGTAGTCATGGCGAAATAAATGAGTCAGTAAAAATGAATGGGGAAATGGATCAAGGCCGCGGCGTCAGCGGCAACGCACCGACTTCTTGTTGCCAATTTTTTAAAGTAGCCGTCAAACGTTTGACAACCTCTGGATTTTCGGCAGCGACATCATGCTGTTCGCTTTCGTCAGTGGCAATATTGTACAGGCAAAACGAATTGTCTTCGAGCCACTCAATCAGTTTCCAGTCACCTTCTCGGACGGCGGCAGAAGGACTGCCTCCTTGGTTGCCATAGTGAGGGTAATGCCAAAAGATTGGTCCGCGAGGTTCGGGTGTACCTTTGAGCGATGGCACGAAACTTTTTCCGTCGATTTCGGAGCGAGTGTCGGGATCGATGCCAGCCAATTCAAGAATCGTCGGATAGAAATCGACGCTAGAGACAACTTCGTCACATTGCGAACCGGAGGTAGCCAAGCCGGGAGCGCGGACGATCATGGGTTCGCGAATTCCTCCTTCGTAAATCCAACCCTTGCCACCGCGAAGCGGCAAGTTGCTGGTCGGATGCCCCTCTGAAGTCGAGAGACCACCGTTGTCTGACATGAACATCACGATCGTATTGTCGGCGACTCCATTGTCGTCGAGCGACTTGAGGACTTTGCCGACGGCGAGGTCCATTGCTTCGACCATCGCCGCGTAGACGGAATGTTCCTGAACTAGCCGCACCTTGTTCTTGCCTTCGGTGCCCCATATGGGACAATCAATTTGCATCTTTGATTTTATGTCCTCGTACTTCGCAGTTAGATCATCGCGGGCAATCAAAGGCGTGTGAACCGAGTAAAAAGAAAAATAAACTAAAAATGGTTTGGCTTTGTTCTCAGGAATAAATTTGGCCGCCTCGCTCGCTAATCGATCAGGCAAGTGTTCGCCCTCGGGGCCGTCCGTCAATCGAGGATTCCCATAAGGCGAAAAATATTTCTTGCCGCCGTAAGGGCCACCACGGTCAATGCCACCCATGTTAACATCGAAGCCTTGATCTTCAGGCCAATTCCCCTCGCCACCTAGATGCCACTTGCCAGCAAAGAAAGTCGCATAGCCAGCTTCTTTGAGTTTCTCCGCGATGGTGATTTCTCCTAACGCCAAATGGTCGCGATAGGGAGCGGGCAACATCTTGGTATCGCGTTTCCATTTGGTAGGCTGATTGTTGCCATTCACATCGATGTAGTCCGTGATGCCAACGCGTTGCGGGTATTTACCCGTCATGATACTCGCTCGCGTTGGCGAGCAGACTTGGCAAGCCGCGTAAGCCGACGTGAACTTCATGCCGTCTTGAGCCAGTTTGTCGAGGTGTGGCGTTTGATAAAAACTAC
>JBGSKR010000002.1:0-5868 GCA_041741135.1 Mariniblastus sp. | reverse complement strand
CGGTTTCTCATGGCTGCCAGCTTTCTATTCCCTTGCCCGCACTGTCACCAAAAAATCGAACTTTCCACCGTTCAGGCGGGGCAAGAACTGAACTGTGTTCAATGTGGGCAGCCTGTCATCGCTCCCAAATTGGGCGAGCTAAAAAAGCTTCCTCCTGCCGATTCGATAGGCTCAACTGGCGCAGAAGAAGTCCAGATTCCTGGCAATCACCGCTCTCGAAACAATCCGCATTTTGTTGATCGCTCCAGTGACTCTCAACTGAAACGAACGCTATTTGGCAGCGGGCTGATCGTCGCGCTGTTGGCTGGCGTTTTCGGAACGGTGCTTTATTTTTACGCCACCCACTACTTGATTGCAGACATCGATTGGGATGGACACTTTGCGAACGTCAATCAGCAGATTGACCAAATGTCACCCGCGCAACTGCTAACCTCTTGGAAACAGATGGTACCCGAAGACGGATTGGGCGAATGGAAGGAACATCCCCTGCTCCGCTATCGCGTGCAGGGCCAGAACCTACAAATCATCGCTTACGGGCTGTGGGGTTTGAGCTTCGCCGGATTGCTCACCATGATTTACGCCCAATCAATGAAGAATCAGTCACCCTAATGTCAGATCGCAGAAAATCGGCAAGCGGCACCGTTTGCGATTGCTGATCGTCGCCGCGTTACTCGGTGTCGAGATTCGTGTCATCAGAGACACTGAGTTGGTTGACGACTATCGAAGTGGGAGCGGAAGCCGCGCGCTGCGATGGCGATGCTACTCCGTGTCGAGTTCCAAAAAAAACCGGCTTTTTTGGGGAATCTCTCATTTTTGTGTCACCTTTCATAGGCTCGGCGCCCCACACTCCCGTAATGCCAGCTTGCTATCCGCTATTTTGGTTTTATGGTGGCCAAGATCCGCTAATGGGTATTGGCGAAGCGGCGGCGAGAACCCTGGGGCCATCGACCTGACGATCCGATCGGAATGCTGCGAGCCTGCGGCAACGGTGCCGCCGCCCACTCGCAGGCGATGTCGCTGGTTCCCATCGGCAACGAGCAATATTTTTTTGAAGCAGTTTTATATCCGGACGAAGAATCATCAGCACTCAAAAACCATCCAAAAAGAATCGCGATCCCCGCACGCTTCGATTTGTCGAGTTGTTATCTCGACACGAGCAGACGTTGCGACAATATATCTTGACTTTGCTGCCCAATTACACCGAAGCCGAGGATGTGCTTGCCGAGACGAACATGAGCATTTGGGAACAGTTCGACGAGAACGACGAACCACGCGATTTTCGAGCCTGGGCTTGCACGATTGCATATTACCAAGTCTTGACACGGCGCAAACAGTTGGCTCGCCGTGGTAAGGTTTTAAGTGATGAATTGATTGATTTGTTGGCGAGTGAAGCCGTGGAGCATCTCGAACGTCCAGATCAACGCATTGAGGCTCTGCGGACTTGTCTCGAAAAACTTAATCAAGCGCATCGGGAGCTGATTCAGAAATATTACTCGGGCGGTTGGAAGTTGGAAGAGATCGCTCAAACGCTTGGGCATACCACGGCTGCCGTCAAGACTCGTATTTCAAGGATCAGACGGAAGTTGCATCTCTGTATTGAATCGCAGTTTACCACGGAGGATTTGGCATGACGGATCACGATCAAGATTCGCTGTTTGAAGAGCTGCAGTGGCTGACGGTGGTTCTGTTACGTGGCGAAGCAACGAAGTCTGAACTCGAACGTTTCGAAGAATTGATGCTGTCATCGGTGGAAGCTCGACGTTTCTATCGCGTCATCGTTCAAGAAGAACTGGCCTTAAAGCTGCTATTGGAGGTCAACGAATCGACGGCGATGGCCATAAGAGACCAAGCTGCCCTAAGGAAATTGGCAGAATCGCCGTCATCGTCACTGGTTGACGTGGCTGTCGAGGCAGAACACTCGGTGGGTGCAAACCTAAATCCATCGCGAGTGGTTCAGGTCTTGCAGTCTGCAAGTTCCAAATTTGATCAGTCGATCGGCTGGCGTCGGCATCCAATCCGGTTTCTCGGGACGGTCGCTTTGCTGACGGCAATCGTGTGGATTCTGGGAGCCATTTTCGTCCTGACCGAATGGAACAAGCAACAACTCGCCGAGCAATCGAATGTTTTTCGTGCTCCCGCAACGGCAATCGTTGCCAAGCTGGTTCGTTCCTATGACCTCGAGTGGGACGCCAATTCCAAGCCACTGGCCGATGGCACGTCCCTTAAAGACGGGCAAGTTTTGAGATTAACGTCAGGGCTGGCTGAAATTCAATTTCGAAGCGGAGCCCGCGTTATCTTGGAAGCGCCAGTCGACTTTGAAACGAGCACCCTCAACTCGGGCAAACTGACATTTGGCAAGCTGTTCGCTCACGTACCAAATTCGGCACTCGGGTTTTCCATCGCCACGCCCAAGGTCTTGGTTACCGATTTAGGGACCGAGTTTGGTGTCGAAGTCGATGAATCAGCAGAAACAAAAGCAACCGTCTTCAAAGGAAGTGTTGTCGTTACTAACGACGATTCCGACAAGGCGACGCTGCGCGCTGGCCAATCGATTGAAACACGGACGGGCCAGATCGTTCCAGCCGAACGTTTAGCGGAAAACGATTTTATTCAGAAAATTCCCGACGATCCATTGGCACTTCCGACCACCACGGTTGCCCTTCACATCAGTAACGCAAGTTTCGAAGCGGACAGAAATACCTCGGTCGACGATGGGACGTTTGTAAAAGGCGAGCGAGGCGATTTTGGTGGCGAACTGACTGCTTGGCGGTCGCTGAGCGGAACCGAGACGCAGGTTGCGGTCGGCTGGAATAAGCTTCGAGATTCAACGCTTCATCCACGAACCATTGCTGACGGCCCTCATTCGCAGGCGCTTTCCTTGCAATCAGGCGCGAGCGTATTGAATACGACAAGCACCGCTTGGTCGAGTCTCATTGCGGGAGACGAACTCATGCTCACGATTGCTCTTGGTATGCCCAACATGGAAAGTCTGAATTGGAACGAAGAATCATTTTTTGGCCTAACGGATGGTGATGCAAATTTGACCACCGTGGATATCGATGACACGGTGGCAAACTCCGGCTTGATTGCCAACAACCCGGCAACGGGAACTCAGAGCGGGGACGGAAGCCTAGCCGATGTCTCGTTCACCTATACCGTCCAGCCCAGCGACCTGCAACGAAACGGAAATATTGGAATCCTGATTTGCGCGAAGGGTTCGGGCGCGAATATGAAAATTGGAAATCAATCTACTTTCGACAACGTGCGACTGAGACGCAAAACAGCCGACAAACTTCCGTCAATTCCCCCTGCCAAGTGAACTACTCGACTCCTTCAATTTCAAAAACAAATCGTTTGTTTTTACTCCTTTGACTTTTTTAGATGAGGCCTTTGACCATGAAAAATCAACAGATGTTATCTCCCCTCGTTGCCATAATGGCAATTGCTTTCGCCGCCACGGCGGTTTCAGGAGATGTTGTGAGCGACTTCCAGTTTAACACAGCCAGCGACTTGGAAGGCTGGACAGCTTTGGCAAACATCAGCGGTTCACTCACCGCTGATGGCGATTCATTAAACGGAACCGCTAGCTCTGGTGATCCGCGGATTGCGCGATTGTCCCTCAATGCGTCGACAACAGAGGACTGGCAGTCGGTCATCTTCCGCGTTCGTGAAACGGAGCCGACCAACGGTCCGTTCTTTGTCACAACTTTCGATCCGACAGGCTTGAACATCGTTTTCAATGGCGTTGCTGGTACTTTTGGGGGTGGCACCGTCATCTCCTCCACGGAGTTCAGCGCGGTGGACTCCGGTGATGGCTTTTTCACGGTCACGGCGGACATTTCTTCCTTCGGAAGCACCACCATTAATCAGATCCGTTTGGACCCGATCGGAGCTCCTGATGCCGGTGGCAACTTGTTCGAAGTGGACTTTATTCAGATCACCAACTCGGCAACTACTATTCCGGAGCCGACTTCGCTGGCGGTATTGGGTCTGGGCACGGTTGCTTTGTTCATCCGCCGTCGCCGGAGGTAACCCTAAAAATTGAGAAAAAGATTCTTCGATGGAAGTCCTTTCCTGTTGAACCATCCGATTTGCAGGTGCTCGTCATCTGACGAGCACCTGTTTCGGATTGAAGTTGACCATCTGCCCAACCGAGTTAGAAATTTGGCTGGCATTCTTCATCACACTTTCAAATCTAACAACTTCTCTTTCAAGGAATTTGAGATGGCCACTCTTCGCCCGTTTCGCACTGGTTTTACGTTGGTCGAACTCTTGGTTGTGATTGCCATCATTGGCATCTTGATTGGCATGTTGCTCCCGGCTGTACAACAGGTTCGCGAAGCGGCGCGGCGGAGCAAATGCTCCAACAACCTGAAACAGATCGGGCTGGCGCTACTCAATCATGAATCAGCACTGAACCTGTTTCCCGCAGGGCGACGGGGCAACGACAGCGCCACCGTCGCAAGCTATCCGGGAAAGAATCAAAGTGGAGCTAGCTTATTCGTGATGATTCTGCCCTACGTGGAACAGCAAGCTGCCTTCAATCAACTGGAAGACTCGGGGCTTCTCGAAACCATGTGGTCAGGTAGTTGGAGCGTTGGAAACTCCGCTGCGGAACAACTCGCGGAGGCAGTGATCGGCTCGCAAATCTCGATTTACGTCTGTCCCAGCGACAATCTGGAGCCCGTTAATGTAAATACCAATCTTCCTATCCCATCGGGAACTGGTAGCTATGCCGGTTGTGCCGGCTCGCAGGGTGTCGGCATCGGTGCCAATTTCAAATACTACAACAATGGGATGTTTTTTTATGTGAAACAGTTGAAAATCAGCGAGGTCTTTGATGGACTCTCCAACACACTGATGGTTGGAGAAACGGTCGAAGGGCATCGCCAAGGCCAGAGAAATATCTGGACCGATTGCAACCGGTTTACGTCGAGTTTCCGCACCACCCGGGCTCCCTTGAATTTACCCATTCAGGTTGACAGCGGTTTCGGAGTTGCCTCTGGTTCAAATGGTGGTTTTGCAAGTATGCACGCTGGCGGAGCCAGTTTCGTTTTTGGCGATGGTCATGTCAGCTTGATCAACGAAAATATCGATACCGATGTGTATCTGTCTTTGTCGACACGGGCTGGAGGCGAAGTCACCAATCAGCTCGACGAGTAATCCGTTGGGGAAAGTGACGAGACTTGCATGGATCATTTCTTGAAATACAGTATCCGCTTCAATGGTTTGACTGGCGTTGACCGTACCGCATGTTTTTCCAGACGTCAGACCGGGTTGATGGCCGTGATTGTTGCTGTTTGCCTGCTTGCTGGAATGTCTGGATGCAGTGACGGGCGGCCAGCAAGAGTTCTGGTAGCTGGCCAAATCACCGTCGATGGAAAGCCATTGGAGTTTGGCGGGATTGCCTTTAAGCCGACAAATGGGGGGCGAACTGGCGGTGCCAATATTGAATCAGGCGGTCGGTTTTCCATCACCATGTACGAGCTCCATGATGGTTTACCACTGGGCAGTTATCAGGTTTTAGTATCGGCGGTCGAAACGATTAGTGAAACTTACCTACGCTGGCACGCCCCCCAAAAATATGCCAGCTTTGAGACGTCAGGATTGATCGCCGAAATCACCGAAGCAACCGAAAACCTTAAGTTTGATTTAAGCTGGCAGGGTGACTCCAGATCCAAACCGTGGGTCGAGAGGCAATAAGAGCTCATTGTCTAGTCTCTTGGATGATGACTTTGGAAACCCGTTCGATCGTTGGACGAAACTGCGGTTTCTTCAAGAATCTGAGAGAATAGGGACAAGCAATTTGAAGCTGGTTGCCTTTAACAATTTCGATGAAGCTGTTCTCGTCAGACGGCGGACACCACG
>JBGSKR010000001.1:0-1857 GCA_041741135.1 Mariniblastus sp. | reverse complement strand
TCCCGACCGGTTCGATGGCACCTTCCCTACAAGGCAGACACATTGACCTTGCCTGCGAAAACTGCAGCTATCGGTTTCGCACCGGTGCCAGTGAAGACTCATCCGAAGGCGGAAAAAAACCCGCGCAGGTGGCGAAGACTTATTGTCCCATTTGTCAGTTCGAAAATAAACTTCGCCCAAAGATAATCGCAGATCATGTTTCCAATAACGGTGATCGAATTCTGGTCAATAAATTTATTTACGATTTCTCTGAACCGCAACGCTACGATGTCATCGTCTTCAAGAATCCCAACAAGGGAAACCAAAATTACATCAAGCGTTTGATTGGTTTGCCTGGCGACAATATTTTGATCGAGAATGGCGACATCTATCTCATGACGCCCGATGGCAATGGCGGCTGGAGTCGGGAGATTTCTCGGAAGCCACCGCACAAACTGCATCACGTTCTACAGACCGTTGACGACACTCATTTTATTGGAAAAAACCTTCAGCGAGTTAACTGGCCGTTGCGGTGGCAGCAATACGACAAAGGTGCGAACGGCGACGCTTGGGAGACAGTGATTAAGGACGGTCACCCTCACTATCTTTCCAAATCGTCAGCCGAACCGACTTGGTTGCGCTATCGTCATTTTCGGCCCTACAAACAGGACTGGGAAACCATCCTTGACGATGAATCGTTGCCAGCGCGATTTCAGGATGGTCGACTGCCAACGGGGCGTCTGATCGGCGATCACTATGGCTACAACGATGGCGTTTACGACGGACAAGATAATGCAGAACTACGAGACCTTGGGTTGCACTGGGTCGGTGACATTGGCATTGAGTGCTGGGCCGACGTCGAATCGAATTCGGGAGCGGTACTGTTCGACTTGGTGGAAGGCGGAGTTCATTTTACTTGTCGTATCGACGTTGCCACCGGTGCTGCGACTCTAACAACGGATTCCAAATCGGTTCAGTTCCTTGGCGCCGATGGAATGGTTGTTGATAAACCGAGTGCTCGTACCAGTATTAGTGGACCCGGCAGTTACCGGATTGAGTTTATTAACGCTGACGATCGTTTGCATCTATGGATCGACGGGGCTTTGGTGGAATTTGATGCTGCCAACTACACACGCGACGGTGCTCCAATTCCGCAGTGGAGCGAAGAGGATGCGGGCGATGCGGAACCAGCAGGCGTTGCGGCCGAAAATTGTGTCGTGCGGCTCAAGCGACTGAAGATCGTCCGCGACCTGTATTACACTTCGGTTCGAGACGATACAAAATGGATCATCTTGTATATCTTGCCAAATCTGGGCGATGAAACGGAAGAAGCTGATACCCAATTCATTTTAGATTTGTATGCTCAGCCTGAACGATGGTCGTCGCAAGAAGCAATCGAGTTTTTCAGTCGGAAAAAGAACGGTATAAAGCCCATGTTCGAGCTGCAAGTAGGTGAAACCAAAGACAAAGGACAGTTCTTACCAATGGGCGATAATAGTCCAGCTAGTCTCGATGGTCGCGTTTGGGATGGCCCCAAATATGTGGAACGTGATTTGTTGATCGGACGCGCGCTGTTTGTGTACTGGCCACATACGTTAAATGAACCCATCCCATATTTTCCCAATTTCAGAGAGATGGGTTTTATTCGTTAACGTTCCCTAGGAACCGGTTTTACTCAAGGAAGAATCATGGCTTTGCTCAATGTCAATGGATTGGTGAAATCCTATCAGAGACGTCGTGTCGTAGATGGCGTCGAAATGGATGTTGCGCCGGGCGAAATCGTCGGTTTGCTCGGACCCAATGGAGCTGGCAAATCGACGTGTTTCAAAATGATTTGTGGCCTGGTGAAACCCGACAAAGGTTCCGTTTTTTTGGAAG